>CAZPLV010000034.1:0-13981 GCA_964587295.1 uncultured bacterium | reverse complement strand
TATCCTCCCTGAGCCGCTCCCCGAACGCACTGCACCGGCAGGCAAGTAGACGGAGCCGGGTGGTGCCCGCAACAGCACCGGCCGCTGACCGGATTACGGATGGCGGGTTGAGACGGGCTCGAGCCCGTGAAGTTGGGTGGTACCGCGCCAAAGGATCCTGGCGCCCCAGCGCGTTCCCGATGAACGGGAGCAAGTGGTGGGGCGTTTGTTTTCGCCCTGCCGGGGACCGGCCAGGAGGCAGGCGCGGATGTTCAGGGATGTTGAGGCAACAGTCGATTTTGTGGCTCTGGAAGAGAGCGTCGTCCGGTTCTGGCGTGAACGCGACGTATTCAGGAAGTCGGTGGACAAGCCGGCACCCCGCGGAAGGTTCGTCTTCTATGAAGGACCGCCCACGGCCAACGGCAAACCCGGCGTGCATCACGTTTCCAGCCGGGCGTACAAGGACATTTTCCCGCGCTTCAGGACCATGCAGGGCTTTGAGGTTCCGCGCAAGGGCGGTTGGGACACCCACGGCCTGCCGGTGGAAATTGCGATTGAGAAGCGGCTGGGCTTCGAAAGCAAGGCGGAGATAGAAGAGTACGGCATCGCTAAGTTCAACGAGCTGTGCCGCGAGTACGTTTTCGAGAACATCACCGACTGGAACGCCATGACGGAACGCATCGGCTACTGGGTGGACCTCGAGAACGCCTACGTCACCTATGACCGCTCCTACATGGAGTCGGGCTGGTGGGTGATGAAACAGCTGTGGGACCGCGGCCTGCTCACCGAGGACTTCAAAACGACCTGGCACAGCCCCAGCTCCAACACGACCCTTGCCTCGCACGAGGTCGCACTTGATTACCGCGATGACGTGGAAGACCCGAGCGTCTATCCGAAGTTCCGGGTCAGTACTGCGGCGCTGCAGGAACGGGGGCTGCTGGACGCGGCTGAGGATCGTCCCGTCAGCTTCCTGGCCTGGACCACAACTCCCTGGACCCTGCCGGCCAACGGTGGCCTGGCCATCAACCCGTCGGCTGATTACGCGCTTGTGGAGGCGGGACGTGAGAAAGGCGGGGCCGAGTTCACGGAGCTGTACGTCGTGGCGGCTTCACTGGCAGAGCGCGTGTTCGGCGAGGACGCCTACCGTGTACTGCGCAGCATTCCGGCTGCGGAACTGGCCGGCCTGCACTACGAGCCGCTCTTTGAGGCGCGCATCGAGGACGGCACTGATGTCAGCAAGGCCTGGCAGGTTTTCCTGGATGAATTCGTCACGCTTGATGACGGCACCGGAGTGGTTCACATGGCCTCGGCCTACGGCGACCTGGATCAGGGCCGCACCCACGGCTTCCCTGCCATCTGGTCAGTCGGGCTGAACGGTCTGGTACTGCCGGAAGTGCGCGTCAAGGGTAAGGAAGCCGGCGCCTGGAGCGGCAAGTGGTTCAAGGACGCCGACAGCGACCTGACCGCCAACCTGCACGACCGCGGCCTGATGTTTGCCAGTGGCACGATCCTGCACTCCTACCCGTTCAACTGGCGTGACGGCAAGCCGCTCATGAACGTGGCCAAACGCAGCTGGTACATCCGCACGACCGAGCTGAAGGACAAGCTGCTCAAAACCAACTCCGAGATCAACTGGTATCCGAAGAACGTGGGCACCGGCCGTTTCGGCCGCTGGCTTGAGAACAACGTTGACTGGGCCCTCAGCCGCGAGCGTTTCTGGGGCTGCACCATGCCGATCTGGCAGGCGGACAGCGGCAGGCGCATCTGCGTCGGCTCGGTGAAGGAACTCGAGGGTTACGTCGGCCGGGACCTTACCGATCTGGATCTGCACCGCCCCTACGTGGACGAAATCACCTTCGAGGTTGACGGCGAAACGTACCGCCGGGTTCCGTACGTCGTTGACGTCTGGTTCGAATCCGGAGCAATGCCTTACGCACAGTGGGGTTACCAGGGCGAGCTGAGCAGCGAGGAAGTGCGGAAGCAGTTTGAAGGCCACTTCCCTGCCGATTACATCTGTGAGGCCGTCGACCAGACGCGCGGTTGGTTCTACAGCCTGCACGCACTGTCAACCCTGCTGACCGACTCGGGCGACGGCGTGCGCGAACCCGGACCCATCGCCGACATTGCCAGCGATACCTCATCGTTCAGGAACGTCGTGGTGCTCGGCCACATCCTGGACGAAAAGGGCGAGAAGATGAGCAAGTCCAAGGGCAACATCGTTGACCCCTGGTCCGTGCTCAACCGCCAGGGTGCCGACGCGCTGCGCTGGTATCTGTACGCCTCAAGCCCGCCCGAGGCGAGCAAGCGTTTCGGCGTGAACCTGGTTGAGGAGACGCAGCGCGACTTCTTCAACACGCTGTGGAGCACCTATTACTTCTTCACTCTCTACGCCAACCTGGACAGGCCGGACCTGAAGTCCGCCCCTGCCGCCGCAGACCGCCCGCTGGCCGACCGCTGGCTGCTGGCCCGGGTGCATGAGCTGATCCGCTTCGTCACCGCTCGCCTCGAGGATTACGACGCCACCGCGTCAAGCCGCGCCATCCGTGACTTTGTTGTTGATGACCTGTCGAACTGGTACGTGCGCCGCAACCGCCGCCGTTTCTGGAAGGGTGAGGGCGCCGACAAGCTCTCCGCCTACGCCACGCTTCACGAAGCACTGGTGACGGTGGCAAAGCTGGCGGCCCCGTTCGCACCGTTCACCACCGAGGAGCTGTACTCGAACCTGGTGCTGTCGGTGGATCCTGAGGCACCCGAAAGCGTGCACCTGGCTGACTGGCCCGTCTTTGAGGAGGCCCTCATTGACGATGGCCTGCTGGGCAGTACCCGTGTGCTGCAGCGTCTGGTGGAACTCGGCCGCTCGGCCCGCGCGGAATCAGGCGTCAAGACGCGCCAGCCGCTGTCCGAGCTGCTGGTCCGCGTCCGCAGCGAAGCCGAACAGCAGGGTCTGAGGCAGCTTGAGGATGAACTGAAGGACGAACTGAACGTCAAGAACGTCACTTACCTCGATCTGGCGGCAGACTTCATCGACTACACTGTCCGGCCGAACCTGCCGCTGGTGGGCAGGAGGATCGGCAAGCGCATTCCGGCCCTGCGGGCGTGGCTCGCTCAGTCCGATGGCCGTCAGCTGGCCCGCAACGTACGGGAAGGCGTGAACACCGAGGTGATGCTGGACGGTGAGGAATTCAGCTTCGAACCCGAGGCGTTCCTGCTTGACGCAAAGAGCCCTGAGGGATACGCCGCAGCCGAGAACGCCGGCTATCTCGCTGCGCTGGACACCCGGCTCACCCCGGAGCTGATCAGTGAGGGTCGTGCACGTGACCTGGTCCGCCTGATCCAGAACGCCCGCAAGTCTGCCGGACTTGAGGTCAGCGACAGAATCAGCCTTGTCCTTGAGGCCGGTGCTGAGCTGCAGGAAGTGATCACTGACCACAGCGCAACCATCCGGGGCGAGGTGCTGGCCACCAGCCTGACGACCTCAGGCGGCGGAGCTTTTGAGGAGGAACAGGAAGTTGACGGCCACAAGGTGAGGATTGCGCTGAGCAGGGAGGCCTGAGTCCCGGTCGGCATCCGCCGCAGCGCGGTACTATCTGGTACAGCAGTGTGGCGGCACTTACCGCGCCGCCACACCCAGAACAGTCACAGGAGGCATCACCATGAGCATTGGCATCAATGGATTCGGCCGCATCGGCCGCCAGATCTTCCGCATCCTGCACCAGCGCGGTCTGCATACGCAGGTGAAGGTACTGAACGACCTGACCGACTCTGCCACGCTTGCGCACCTGCTTAGGTACGACAGCAATTACGGCAGGTTCGACGGCACGGTCGAGCATGATGAGAACAGCCTGACAGTTGACGGCCACAGGATTCTGGTTACGGCCGAGCGCGACCCCGCCTCGATTCCCTGGGGTGCAAACGACGTCAAGACCGTCGTGGAAGCCACCGGTATCTTCACCAGGCGTGAGAAGGCAGCGCTGCACCAGCAGGGCGGCGCCACCAACGTGCTGATCAGCGCCCCGTCGCCTGATTCCGACTTCGACATCATGATGGGCGTTAACGAAGGCGAGTTCGCGCCGAGTGAGTCGACCGTCGTATCGAACGCCTCCTGCACCACCAATTCACTTGCGGCCGTCATGCAGGTCATCGACCAGGAGTTCGGGGTCAGGCAGGCAATGATGACCACGATCCACTCCTACACCAACGACCAGAACATCCTGGACGCTCCGCACAGTGACCTGCGCCGCGCCCGTAACGCCGCCACGAACATCATCCCCACCTCAACCGGTGCGGCCAAGGCGGTCGGCAAGGTACTGCCGCAGTTCCAGGGCATCTTTGACGGTCTGGCTGTCCGCGTTCCCACGCCGACCGGTTCACTGTCGGACATCACCATGGTCCTGAAGCGTGATGTGAGCGCAGAGGAACTCAACGCCGTAATCCGTGAGGCCGCTTCCGGCCCTTACGACCGTGTCATCGAGTACAGCACCGAGCCGCTCGTGTCGAGCGACATAGTGGGCAACCCCCACTCGGCGATTTTCGACAGCCTGCTGACCCGCACCATGGGCTCAATGGCCAAGATTTTTGTCTGGTACGACAACGAGTGGGGCTACTCCGAGCGCATGGCGGACGTCCTCGAGCTCATGCTCGCCGCCTGAGGAGCTGAACATCATGGCCCACGCCTACCGCCGCATGGCAGATCTGGACCTCACGGACAGGCGTGCGCTGGTCCGGGTTGACTTCAACACGCCGATATCCGACGGGCAGGTATCTGATGACAGCCGCATCCGTGCGTCGCTGCCCACCATCCGGTCGCTTCTGGAACGAGGGGCAACGGTACTGCTGCTGAGTCACCTGGGCCGTCCCAGGGGTGTGGCTGAAGACCGTTACCGGCTGGAACCCGTGGCCATCCGGCTGCAGGAACTGCTCGGTCGTGAGATCCGTTATCAGAAGGCGTCGGGTCCGGCTTCAGTGGAGCAGCAGGAGTTTGCGGCTGCAGCTCCGGCCGGCAGTGTGACGCTGCTGGAAAACACCCGTTTCGACCCGCGGGAGACCGCCAACGACACAGAGCTTGCCCGTACGCTCGCCTCATACGCGGAGCTGTTCATCAACGACGCTTTCGGCACGGCTCACAGGGCCCACGCCAGCACTGTCGGCGTGGCCGAACTGCTGCCGTCTGCAGCCGGACCGCTCATGGAGGCTGAACTTTCAGCGCTGGCCCAGCTGACTGACGCACCGAAGCGACCGTTCCATGTCGTCATCGGCGGGGCGAAGGTGTCCGACAAGATCACGGTGCTGCAGCGGCTCGTCAGCCTGGTGGATGAAATCCACATCGGTGGCGCAATGGCCTGCACTTTCGTGGCGGCCCAGGGCGGCCGGCTGGGCCGGTCGCTGGTTGAGGAAGACCACTTCACAACTGCGCTTGACCTGCTGGCTGATGCCGAACGGCACAACGTACGCATTCACCTGCCGGTGGACTTTGCCTGCGCGACGGCGCCCGAGCGGGACGCACGGGTTGCGCTGCATCCTGCCCGCAAGGTTCCCGACGACCTGATGGCACTTGACATCGGTCCCGAGACTGCTGTTGCCTACGCGCATTCACTGGAACGTGCACGCACGATTTTCTGGAATGGCCCCATGGGGGTCTTTGAACTGCCGCAGTTTGCCGGCGGCACCCTGGCCGTGGCCAGCGCAGTGGCTGCCAGCTCTGCCTTTACCGTCATCGGTGGCGGAGATTCCGTGGCCGCCATCAACCAGGCCGGACTTGCTGAGAGTGTCAGCCATGTGTCCACCGGTGGTGGTGCCTCACTTGAATTCCTTGAAGGCAAAGAGCTGCCGGGCGTGGCGGCACTGAGCCGCGGCTGAACCCGTGAGCCGGAAGTTGGGGGACTGCACTGAGCGCGCAGTCCCCCAACTCATTCCATGATTCTGTTTGCCGTCAGCTGCCGTCAGCCTCATGCAGTGCGGCCAGCAGTTCCGGGGCGATTTCGGCGGCATCACCGACGATGCCGTAGTCGCTGATCCTGAACAGTGGCGCATCGGCGTCGCGGTTGACGGTGACGATGACCCTGGAGCGGTTCATGCCTGAGAGGTGCTGCACCGCACCGGAAATGCCCAGTGCAATGTAGAGGCCGGGAGACACGGTCTGCCCTGTCTGGCCGACCTGTTCGGCAAATGGCCGCCAGCCGGCGTCCACGACGGCACGTGTGGCGCCGATCCCGGCATTGAGCTGCGCTGCGAGGGGTTCAACCAGGTTGGTGAAGGCCTCTGCGCTGCCCAGTCCGCGTCCGCCGGCAATGACGGTGGCTGCCTCCGTCAGGCTGACGCGGCCACCGCCGGCTGCTTCCTTCGAGCTGGCATTGACCCGGCCGTCAGTTGGCTTGAGTTCGGGCTGGAACGCTTCACTCGCTCCGGCCGTTCCGGCTGCTTCGGCAGCATCCCAGGTGTTGGGCTTGATGCTGATGACGGTCCGCTCGGCTGAGGATTCCACGGTCTCGGTTACACGCGAGAGGTAGCTGAGCCGGGTTCCGCGCAGGTCAGATCCTTCCGCTTTGATGCTGCCCAGGTCTTCCAGGTAGGCGGCGTCCAGCCGTACTGCCAGGCGCGGTGCAACTGCCTGACCGAAGCGGTTGTTGCTGAGCAGCACACGGCTTGCGCCGGCATGCCCGGCTGCTGCGGCCAGGGCACTGACTGCAGCTTCCTGGTTGCCGCTGTTCACGCTGTCAGCAATGAGGACGCGGTCAACGAGCTGCGTCAGCTGTTCGGCTGCTGCTGCGGCACCTTCACCGGTGACGAGCGCAGTGATGCTGCCGCCCAGCCCGCGGGCCGCACTGACGAGTTCCAGGCTGCCCTTGCGGAGCCTGCCTGAGGCGTGTTCTGCAAAAATAAGGTTGCTCACAGTACCCGCGCCTCCTCACGCAGTCGCCGCACCAGTTCACGTGCGGCTGTGGCGGCGTCGCCCTCGATAATCTCGTTACGGCGTGCGCGCGTCTCGATCGTCTGGTTTACGGTCCTGACGTTTGAGCTGAAGCCGCCCGCTTCCTCGAGCGACACCGTCTTCAGTTCCTTGCGCCGCGCCTTCATGATGTTGGGCAGCGTCGGGTAGCGCGGCTCATTCAGGCCCTGCTGGGTCGTGACCACTGCAGGCAGCGGGAGTTCAAGCTGTTCGCTGCCCTCGTCCGTGTCGTGACGTGTCGTCAGCTTGCCGCTGTCGAGCTGCAGGCTGGTGGTCCAGTCGGACAGGGGCCAGCCGAGGCATTCAGCGAGGGCTGCACCGAGTCCGGCACTGTCCCAGTCGGCCTGCTTGCCGCCCAGAAGTACGAGTTCAACGCCATCCTGTTCAATGAGTCCTGCCAATACCCGGGCGTGCGCAATCACGTCGAGCTGCTCGTCGGTTTCAACGAACACCGCCCGGTCGGCACCCATGGCGAGCGCGGTACGGACGGCTTCCTCGGTCCGTGCGGGTCCGACGGCATAGACGATTACCTCGGCGTCAAGTCCGCCCTCGCGCAGCCTGAGCGCTTCCTCGGTCCCGTACTCATCCATCCCGTCCAGGATGAACGAAACACCATCAAGGCTCACTGCGCCGCCTTCGGCCCGGATGCGGGCCTCGGCGTCAGGAACCTGCCTGATTATGCTAGCTATCTTCACCTTCACTCCTTTTATGCCGGTCAGTTTTCAGCCTGCCGGCGGCATGTTTCCCTGAACTGTCAGCGTAGCAGGCTGCGGGCAATGACGACCCGCTGAATCTCGTTGGTGCCTTCATAAATCTGGTTCAGCTTCACGTCACGCAGCAACTTCTCGACCGGGTACTCATGCATGTAACCGTAACCGCCATGAATCTGGATGGCCTCATTGGCAGCCTCAAAGCCGATGTCAGAGGCGTATGCCTTGGCAATCGCCGATGCCTGCGAGTGGGGCATGTCCCGGTCCACCTGCCAGGCAGCAAAGTACGTCTGCAGACGGGCTGTCTCGAGTTTGATCTTCATGTCCGCAAGCTTGAACTGGATTGCCTGGAAAGCGCTGATGGGCCTGCCGAACGCCTGCCGTTCAGCTGCGTACGCCAGTGACTCGTCGAGAGCGCGCCGGGCGATGCCAACCGAGCCGGCTGCCACGGGAATCCGGGTGCGGTCCAGCGTCCGCATGGCGATCCTGAAGCCGTCGCCCACATCACCCAGCATGTTGCTGAGCGGGACCCGCACGTTGTCAAAAGTCAGTTCAGCCGTGTAGGAAGCGCGCTGGCCCATCTTGCCGGTCAGCTTGGCGTAGCTGGAGCCGGGAACATCTTTCTCGATCACGACAGCAACCGAGCCCTTGGTGCCCTCCTGCCCGTCCGTGTTGGCGAACACGACCGTCACGTCGGCAATGCCGCCGTTGCTGATCCACATCTTGCTGCCGTTCAGGACGATTTCGTCGCCTTCGATGCGTGCCTTCGTGCCCATGGCGGCGGCGTCCGAACCGTTGTCAGCTTCCGACAGCGCGAACGCGGCCAGCGCAGGCCGGCCCAGCAGCGGCTTAAGGAACCGCTCTTTCTGCTCATCGCTTCCGGCCAGAAGAATCGGAGTTATGCCCAGCTCACTTGCCATCAGGATGGTGTATATGCCCATGCAACCCCAGGCAAGCTCTTCCCCGACAATCACCTCATCGAGCATGGACAGGCCCAGGCCGCCAAGGTCTTCCGGTATGCCGGTGTTGAGCAGGCCAAGTTCGGCTGCCCGGGCAACCACGTCCCCCGGATAGCTCTCGTCAGCGTCATGCCGCGAAGCAACCGGGGCGATCACCTCACGGGCGAACTGACGTGCCAGTGCCTGGATCTGTTTCTGCTCATCGCTCAGGCTGAAGTCAATCATTCCCTACCCCTCTCACGTGCCAGCTGCCGGCTGATCACGATTCTCTGTATTTCGCTGGTTCCCTCGTAAATCCGCGTGACACGCGCGTCCCGGTAGTGTCGTTCAACCGGATAGTCACGGGAATAACCGTAGCCGCCATGCACCTGCACGGCGCCATCAGTGACGAAACCGGCCGCTTCACTGGCGTACAGCTTGGCCATTGCGGCTTCCTTGGTCACCCTGAAGCCGTTGCCCATCAGCCAGGCGGCGCGGTAAGTCAGCAGCCGCGCGGCTTCCAGGCGGACGGCCATGTCAGCAAGGGTGAAGCTGACGCCCTGGAACTCCCGGATCGGCTGACCGAACGCCTCACGCTGTTCGCTGTATGCGGCCGCCGCCTCGAATGCCGCACTGGCAATCCCGATGGCCTGGGCCGCTATGTTGATCCGGCCCGCGTCCAGCTGGGACATGGCAATGACGAAGCCCTGTCCGGGCTCACCGACGAGCTGACTGTCGGGTACGAAGCAGTCCTGCAGGGTCACCGAACTGGTAATGGCTGCGTGCTGACCCAGTTTGCGTTCAGCCTCGCCCGGCAGGAGCCCTTCGGTGCCGGCCGGCACCATGAAGCAGCTCAGTCCCCGCACACCGGCGTCCCGGGCGGTGCGGGCGAGTACCAGATAAAGGTCCGCATCGCGGCCGCTGGTAATCCAGGCTTTCTCGCCGTTCAGCAGGTAACCGCCGTCCACCTTGTCTGCTTTTGTTCGCAGGGCAGCAGCGTCCGAACCGCAATGCGGCTCACTCAGGCAGAAAGCCCCGATCCATTCCCCGCTTGCCAGTTTCGGCAGCCACTTCTGCCGCTGCTCCTCAGTGCCGTAATCAAGCAGGCTGCTTTGCGGGAAGCCATTGCTGACAGCCATGATGGTGGCCACCGAGGCATCAGCTGCGGCAATTTCCTCAAGTGCTACAACCATGCCAAGCGTGTCGAGTCCGGCACCGCCATATTTCTCAGGAGTGGTCACTCCGAGCAGACCCAGCTCAGCCAGACCGGTCAGCGCCTCACGCGGAAAGCGCGGATTCTGATCCAGATCAGCTGCATTGGGGGCAACTTCATTGCGGGCGTACTCACGAACGACCTGCTGCAGTTGCAGCAGTTCAGGCGACAGGGCAAAGTCCAACTCGGCACCTTTCCGACACAAACGTGCTCAAGCCTGATTATACCGGGGTTACCCACCCTGGTGCCCGGGTACAATGCGCGGATGAAGGCGCGATCATGAACACCACTGACCTGCTCCACCGTGTCGCGGAAGTCGTTGATGCTGACGCCGCCCGTGACGTAAACGCCGTCATCCAGTATCAGCTGGAAACGCCGGTCTATCACGAGTTCAGAAACGGCGACGTCACTGCTGTCACCGGCACGCACGAGGCACCGGACGTGACCATCGTCATAACGGAGGCCAACATCCGCAAGCTGCTTGCCGGCGATCTGAAACTGGGACGGGCCGTTTTCACCGGCCGCCTCCGCGTCCGTGGCGACCTCCTGCTTGCACAGAAACTGCTCGGTCTGATCGACCGCCAGGCGCTGAAGGAAGTTCTCGACCAGGCGCAGGCCTGAATCAGCCGGCTGCCCGCTCCTCCGCCAGGCCGAACGCATTGTGCACGGCCCTGAGCGCCTCCTGGGCGTGTTCGGCGGCAACCACAACTGAGATCCGGACCTCACTGGTCGCAATCATTTCTATGTTTGCGCCAACCGAGGCCACGGCCTCGAACAGACGGCCAGCCACGCCCGGTGTGGATCCGAGTGCCACTCCGACAATGGACAGTTTGGCCATACCGGCATCCGCAACGGCACTGCCGCCGGTTCCGGCCAGCACCGGACGCACTGCTTCAAGCGCTTCCTCAACCAGGTCCTGTTTGACCACGAATGCCATCTGCTGACGGCTGTCGCCTGCCCCCGGCACTCCCTGGATGATCATGTCCGCGCTCACACCGGCGTCACCGAGGGCACCGAACAGCCGGGCAGCCACACCGGGCCGGTCCTGCACGCCCCTGACGCTTATGCGGGTCTGGGTCGTGTCAATTGCCACGCCCGTGACGGGATGGTCCTTGAGTACATGTGCCTCACCATTGCCGAGATCCATTACCAGTGTCCCTTCCTTGTAGTCAAAACTTGAACGGACATGCATGATTATGCCGTAGTGCCGTGCGTACCAGACACTGCGGCTGTCCAGCACCCGCGCTCCCTGCGAAGCGAGTTCCAGCATTTCCTCAAAACCAATACGCTCCAGCTTGCGCGCTTCGGGAACGAGGTGCGGATCGGTCGTATAGATTCCGTCGGTATCAGTGAAAATCTCACACGTGTTCACGCCGAGTGCAGCGGCCAGTGCGACAGCGGTGGTGTCGGAGCCGCCACGGCCCAGGGTGGTGCGGTTCCCTGCATCATCCACACCCTGAAAACCGGCGACCACAGCCACATCAATGTCGGCCAGTGCACTGATCAGGCCTGCCGGCTCCACGCCCAGCACGCGGGCGGAACCGAACAGGCTGTTGGTGCGGATGCCGGCCTGCTGGCCGTCGAAGCTGCGGGCCCGGATGCCCAGTTCCGCAAGGGCCATGCTGAGCAGCGCGATGCTCTGCTGCTCACCTGTGCACATCAGAACGTCCAGCTCGCGCCGTGAGGGACGCGGGCTGATCTCGCGGGCCGTGCGTATGAGCTGATCGGTCAGCCGGCCCATCGCCGACACTGTGACAACCACTTTCGAACCGGATTCAACCACACGGGCAACCCGGCTGGCGACCTTCCTGAGCCTGTCCAGGTCACCCACGCTGGTGCCACCGTATTTCTGTACGGTCACCGGCCAGGGCAGACTGGGGGCGCGCTCCGCAACTTCCATCCGCGAATCTTAACCGGCGGCGTTGACCGGAGCGCCACACTCATGCATGACACGTTATCCCCGCTTCTGCTGCGACAATGGCGTGATGACTGAACGAACCGCCTTGCGCGTGGCGGTCATCGGTGCAGGACCAGCCGGTTTCTATACCGCCGAGTCGCTGCTCAAGGCAACCGGCCACGCTGAAGTAGACATCTTTGACAGACTGGCCACACCGTACGGACTCGTCCGTCACGGTGTGGCCCCGGACCACCCGCAGATCAAGAGCATCGCCAACATGCTGGCGCGCACCGGTCGTGATGAGCGAATCCGTTTCTTCGGTAACGTCGAACTCGGCCGCGACCTGAGCCTTGACGAGTTGAGGCGTCACTATCACGCGGTCGTGTTCGCGGTGGGCTCGCCCAAAGACCGCAGGCTTGGCGTTCCCGGTGAGGACCTGCCGGGCAGCCATTCCGCCACGGAATTCGTCGCCTGGTACAACGGGCATCCGGATTTCTCGGAGTTCAGGCCGGATCTCAGTGCGCAGACAGCAGTGGTGGTCGGCCTCGGCAACGTGGCAATTGACGTGACCCGCATCCTGGCCAAGTCAGTTGACGAACTGCGGCAGACCGACATTGCAGATCATGCCCTCGAGCAGCTTGCCGAGAGCCGGGTTACTGACGTGGTGATGGTCGGCCGGCGCGGACCCGCCCAGACCCGTTTCACCACCAAGGAGTTGCGCGAACTGGGTGAGCTGGCAAACGCAGACATCGTGCTTGACCCCGCGGAACTGGAGCTGGACCTGTACAGCCAGATGGAGGCGGACTCTGACGCGATGGCGAGGCGCAACCTGGAAGTTCTGCGTGGCTTCAGCCAGCAGCCCGCTTCAGGCAAACCGCGCCGCGTGCACCTGCGCTTCCTGCGTTCGCCGGTCGAGCTGCTGGGTGAACACAGGCTCGAGGGCGTGCGTCTGGAACGCAATGAACTCACAGGAGCACCGGGTCTGGGCCTGAATGCAGTCGGCACCGGCGAGACGGAAACTGTTTCCGCCGGCCTCATGCTCCGCTCGGTCGGCTACCGGGGGGTTGCCCTTCCGGGAGTTCCGTTTGACGACCGCCGCGCGGTCATCCCCAACGACCTTGGCCGGGTGGCAGCCGATGAGGGCGGAACGGCCAGCCGCGGCCTCTATGCGGTCGGCTGGATAAAGCGCGGCCCGAGCGGTGTGATCGGCTCCAACAAGGCTGACGCGATGGAGACGGTGAACACCCTGCTGGCCGATGAGGCTGAGCTGCTGGCCTTTGAACCGGAACCGGCATCCGCACTGCTGCAGCTGCTGGATTCACGGTCAGTGCGCAGGGTGAGCTTCAGTGACTGGGAGCAGCTTGACCGGCTTGAGCTTGAACGCGGGGCGCAGCAGAACAGGCCCCGGCGCAAGTTCACCAGTCTGACTGAAATGCTGGAGGCGCTCAGGCAACCTGCCTGATTGCCACCGGGTCAACGGCCGCGAAGCGTACACCCGGCCGGGCTTCGATTGTGGCCCTCAGCACGTTCTCATCTGTTATCATCTCCCGCAGCAACATCTATGGCTGGCGCTTTAAGCCGCAAGCATAAATGCGGGAGGATGAGTTCCATTGGTTTCATTACAGGACTCTTTAGGCGGCGGAGTATCGGCTCCCCTTCTTGAGGTTGATTCCCTGGTCAAGGATTTCGGTGGTTTGCGTGCGGTCAACGACTGCAGCTTCGCCGTTCCGGCGGGCAGCATCACCGGCCTTATCGGGCCCAACGGTGCAGGAAAAACCACAGTCTTCAGTCTGATATCCGGGTTCTATTCACCGGACTCGGGTTCAGTCATATTCGACGGCGATGACATTACCGGCATGCCTTCGCACCACATATTCCGTTATGGTCTGAGCCGTACTTTCCAGATACCCCGGGAACACAAGGCGCTGACCCTGCTCGAGAACCTGATGCTGGTTCCGGTGGGCCAGCTGGGGGAAAACCCTTTCAACATGCTGCTCAAACCCGCCGGGGTCTGGCGCCAGGAGCGGGCAATCCGTGAGAAAGCACGCGAGATTCTCGACTTTGTGAACCTGAGTCACCTGGAAACGGAATACGCGGCAAACCTGTCCGGTGGCCAGAAGAAACTGCTGGAACTGGCGCGTACGCTGATGGCCGATCCGAAACTGATTCTCCTGGACGAACCGGCGGCAGGTGTCAACCCGACCCTGATGGCGAAAATCCGGGAGCGCATCATCGAACTCAACCGCGACCGGGGCATCACCTTCCTGCTCATCGAGCACGACATGCCGCTGGTGATGG
>CAZPLV010000033.1:9857-14019 GCA_964587295.1 uncultured bacterium | reverse complement strand
TGGCGTCAACGGCCAGGTCGACACTGAGCACGCAGCTGGCCTGCGGATTGAGCCTCACCAGCTGTGCCGGCCGGCCGCCCGTTGTGGAACTCTGGCCGACCTCCTCTATCAGCTGGAGGCTCAGGAATTCCTGCAGCACCGTGCTGACCGTCGGATTGCTCAGGCCGGTCGCCCAGCTGATGTCGCTGCGGGACAGCCTGTCGCCTGAACGTTCCAGCAGGCTGTCCAGCACCAGACTGCGGCTGTGTTCGCGGACGCGCTCAATCTGGGATGAGACCTTCTTCATCTGACCGCCACTTTCCTGATGGGCTTTTGCAAACCTGTTTCCGAATGTAGGCCGGTCCGATTGCGGCTGTCAACCGCAGGATGTCAGTAACTGGCTGAGTACTCGCGGTGCGCAGCGACCCGCTCGCTCAGTTCCGCGATGCGGTCGCCACCGAATTTTTCCAGCAGCGCATCAGCCAGCACCAGCGCCGTCATCGCCAGCAGAACGATTGATGCGGCCGGAACGGCAGTCACGTCGGAACGCTCGCGCGAAGCAGCAACCGGCTCATGGCTGACGACGTCCACTGTCTCGAGTGGCTTCATCAGCGTGGCAATCGGCTTCATTGCCGCACGGACGATCAGTTCCTCGCCGGTCGTCATGCCGCCCTCGAGGCCGCCCGCGCGGTTCTGCTCGCGGTACCAGCCGTCCTGATTGCGGTAAATCGCGTCATGAACCTGACTGCCGGGGATGGTGGCATTGGCCCAGCCGTCGCCGATCTCAACGCCCTTCATCGCCTGGATGCTCATTGCAGCCTGGGCGAGACGGCCGTCAAGCCGCCGGTCCCACTGGGTGTGCGAACCCAGACCAACCGGCACAAAACGGAAGCGCGCCTCGATGATGCCGCCGATGGTGTCGCCATTGTCACGCGCCGCGTCGATACGGTCGATGATTTCATCTTCCGCCTCACGGTCAAACGAGCGCAGCGGACTTTCGTCCAGCTCGTCAAGCCGGTCCCAATGCATGCCACCGTCACAGGCGACACCGGCCATGCTCACGACCCGGGCGCTTGCATCCACTCCGGCTTCAGCCAGAATCCGGAGGGCTACGGCACCGGCGGCCACCCGTGCGGCGGTTTCACGCGCTGAGGCGCGCTCCAGCACATCACGAAGGTCCTTGTGGCCGTACTTGATGCCGCCGGAAAGGTCCGCATGACCCGGCCGCGCTTCCGTGAGCGCCTTGCCACGGGGCTCATTGCCCGGTTCGGGATCCATGATCTGCAGCCAGTTGTCGTTGTCGCGGTTGGCGATCCGCATGACCAGCGGGGCACCGGTGGTCCGGCCTGCCCTCACGCCGGCAGTGAAAGCCGCCGTATCAGTTTCAATAACCTGGCGTCGGCCCCGGCCATAACCGCCCTGACGGCGCCTCAGCCAGGGATCAACATCCCGCGAGGCCACAAGCTGCAGCCCCGCGGGAACGCCATCCAGGAGGGAAGTGAGTTCGGGCCCGTGTGATTCACCGGCGGACAGAAACCTGAGCATCCGCCAATACTAGCACCGTCCCAGACCCGGGTACTCAGAGGTTCCAGTTGCCCTCGACCTTGCTGAGCGCTGCGTCCAGTGCCCTCAGGCCAAATTCAAGCTCGTCTTCCCTGATGACCAGTGGCGGGGTGATGAGCATGACGTTGTAGCGCCCGAAAGCGTACACGTCTTCCTCACGCAGCGCGCCGGCCAGCTGGGTCACCGGAGTGTTCTCACCTGCGTACCAGGGCACCAGCGGCTCACGGGTGTCACGGTTGCGGACGAACTCCAGGCCGAACATCGCGCCGACACCACGTACGTCACCGATAACGGGATGCTTCGCGGCTATCTTCTCAAGTCCATCACGCAGGAGCGGTTCCAGAACCCTGGCACGGTTCACGACACCCTCGTCGCGCATTGCCTTCAGGTTGGCCAGGCCGGCGGCCATGCTCAGCGGGTGGCCGGAATAGGTGTGGCCGCACATCAGCATGTTGTCGTCGAAGTGCGACGCCAGCGATTCCCTGACCAGCACACCACCGAGTGGCACGTAGGCGGAAGCGATCCCTTTCGCGAAGGTGATGATGTCGGGCTCCACGTCAAAGACGTTGGCACCGAACCAGTCACCCAGACGGCCGAAACCGGTCATGACCTCATCGAACACCAGCAGGATGCCGTGCCGTTCGGTGATTTCACGCACACCTTTCAGGTAACTGTCCGGGTAGCTGATAATGCCGTTGGAACCGACGAGCGGCTCGATGAACAGCGCAGCGATGTTCTTCGGTCCTTCGAAAGTGATCACCTGTTCGAGGTGCTGCAGCGCACGGTCGGTTTCCTGAGCCGGGTCATCTGTGAAGAACGGGCTGGAATACGTGTAGGGCGCAAAGAAACGGGCAATACCGGGCATGCCCGGTTCGTTGGCCCAGCGGCGGTCCTCGCCCGTCAGGCTGCCGGCACCCGGTGCCGAGCCGTGAAAGCTGCGGTAGGCGGCCAGAATCTTGAAGCGGCCCGTTATGGTGCGCGCCATCTTGATGGCATCCTCGTTGGCCTCGCCGCCACCGGTGGTGAAGAAGGTGCGGCCGCCCTCATCCCAGGGGGAAATCTCGGACAGGAGGTCCGCCAGTTCGTTGCGGGTGTCGTTTACCAGTGACGGTGCGATGTAGGCCACGCGGGCGGCCTGGTCGGCAATGGCCGCAGTTATGGCCGGATGGGCGTGACCCATGTTGACGGCCACCAGACCGGCAGACAGGTCCAGGTAGCGCTTGCCGCTGTCATCAAACAACCAGCTGCCTTCGCCACGCACAAAGGTCGGAGTGTTGACGGCGGCCTGTTTGCTCCAGGGAGCAAGGACATTGCGCGCCTTCCTTTCTGATACGGTCTGGTTCATTCGCACACTATACAGCTATGAAAGCGCGGCACGAATCAGAATGCGGCCGTTCAGCCCTGCAGCAGCCTGTGGACCGTGAAAGTGCGCTTGTGAAGGTCCAGAAGGCCGTAGCTGCCACCACGCATGTGATCCCGGTTAAGGAACACCGAACCCGGATTCAGAATGAAGCGGGATCCGGCAGGAAGTTCCCAGGACTGCTTCTCCAGGCGGGCCGGACGGTGGCGCCAGCGGCACGGTTGCTCAAGCTGGAATACACCCGGCAGATGCGTATGCCCGATCAGGCACAGGTCGGCACTCATGTGCGGCTCGGCCAGGCGCGCGTCCACGCTGCTGAGGACATATGAAAACCTCGAACGGGGACTGCCGTGAACCGCCTGCCAGCCCTCACCGGCAGCTTCATCGGGCAGACTGGTGAGCATCTCAAGCTCATCCGCGCTCAGCTCCCGCAGGCACTGCTCGAGCGGCTGCAGAATGTGCGGCGACAGTCTCAGGTCGGCTCCGGCCTGCAGTTTGCTGAGCATGTTCTCGTGATTGCCGATGATGGTCGCCCGCACGTTCAGGCCGGACAGCAGTTCAAGGGTCCGGCGCGGCTCCGAGCCGTAACCGATCAGGTCTCCAAGGACCAGAACCTCGTCCCAGCCCGGGTTGGCAGCGGCTTCAAGCGCCCGTTCCAGGCCGGCAGCGTCAGCATGAATGTCGGAAAGTACCAGGAAACGCATTCGTCACAATCGTAGCAGCGTTGTCACAGACCTGACCCGTGGACGACACAGAGCTGACAGTTGGGCATTATCATTCAGTCAAGTCAGCCGCACACGGAATACACAGGCCGGTCCACAGTTGGGCCGGTTGCCGTGGAATCATAGCGGCCGCACCCGAAAGAGGAGAGTCAGATGCACAGAAGTCTCAGATTCCTCGCTGCCCTGCTGGTCGCCACGGTCCTTTCAGGCGCCCTGGCCCAGACGCTGCGCGCCGGTGTTGCCGGTCAGCCCGAGACCCTCGACCCTCAGGTGACTTCGGCCACCTCCTCGTTCCAGTTCACGAAGTCGATTTACGACACGCTTATCGACGTGAACCAGTCGAGTGAGCTTGTGCCGGGCCTGGCCACGGGCTGGACCACCAGTGACGACGGCCTCAGCGTTACTTTCACGCTCAATGAAGGCGTGCTGTTCCACAACGGTGATGAAATGACCAGCGCCGACGTGAAAGCCACTTTCGAGCGTATTCTCGATCCGGATCTTGCCTCACCCAAAGCGATTGAGTACGCAAACATCAGCA
>CAZPLV010000033.1:0-9757 GCA_964587295.1 uncultured bacterium | reverse complement strand
ATTCTCGATCCGGATCTTGCCTCACCCAAAGCGATTGAGTACGCAAACATCAGCAACATCGAAACCCCGGATGACCACACCGTGGTGTTCGAACTGAGTGAAGTCACCCCGGCGCTGCTGGCGGCACTGGCATCCGGCTGGGGCGCAATCCTGCCGGAATCACTGATTGACGCCGGCCATGACTTTGCCAACGAACCCGTCGGAACCGGCCCGTTCAGCTTCGTCCGCTGGGTGCGCGACAGCACCCTCGAGCTCGAGCGTTTTGACGATTACTACCGTGGTCCGGCCAGTGTTGACGGCGTGGAAGTGACCTTCGTGTCCGATGCGTCCGTCAGGCTGCAGGGTCTGACCTCAGGCCAGTTCCACGTCATCACCGCGGCTGCCGCAGCAGATATCCCGCTGATCGAGGCCAACCCGGACCTTGCCACCAACATCAGCCCGTCGGGCCTGGTTCTCGTTGCAGCCATGAACAGCCGCCGCGAACCGTTCGATGACGTGCGCGTCCGTCAGGCCATGAACCTGGCTGTCGACAAGGAAATCATCATGGAAGTCGCCTACGCCGGCGGTTACCTGACCGGCACCTTCATGGAAGCAGGCAGCCCCTGGCTCCCCGATGACATCGAGCCGTTCCCGTTTGATCAGGAACGCGCCCGGGAACTGCTTGCTGAAGCGGGCCTTGCCGGTGGCTTCAGCTTCACCCTGACACTGCCTAACCTTGATCCGGCGCACATCACCGCCGGCCAGATTCTCCAGGCCCAGCTCTCGGAAGTCGGCATCACCGCCAACATCGAAATCGTCGAATGGGGCGTCTGGCTCAACGAGGTCTACTCCGGTGATTACGACTTCGACATGACCGTTGTCGGTCACACCGGCAAGCTCGACCCTGCCGGCCGTGTCGGCGGTTACGCCGATGCCGACAACTACGTCGGTTTCAGCACCCCGGAGCTGGCTGAACTGATCAGCACCGCGGCCGTGACTGCAGACCAGGATGTCCGTGCCGACCTGTACGGCCAGGCACTGCACATCCTGCATGACAACGCCCCATGGCTGTACTTTGGCACGCCCAACACCCGCACCACGACCCGCGCAAACGTCGAGGGCTTCTGGATCACCCCGCTGCTCGACACCTACAACTTCTACGACGTAACCATAGACTGAACCGGTAAACAGCCTGCCGGTACAACGACCGGCAGGCTACGGGCCGCACAGCAACCTTTGCCGTGCGGCCCGTCTCATCGGTAATACTGAGCCCTCAAAGTGCTGCGCTACCTGCTAACCCAGTCCGGCTCCCTGCTGGTCACCATGCTGCTGGTCATTGCAATGGTCTATTTCGGCATGCGTCTGCTGCCCGGTGACCCCGCTGTCATCCGTGCCGGTCTGGACGCCACACCTCAGCAGATAGAGAACACCCGTCGCGTAATGGGCCTGGATCAGCCGCTGCCGCTGCAGTTCACAGGTTATCTGGGTGGCCTGGTCCGCGGTGATTTCGGCAGCTCCTGGCGCCAGAACCGGCCGGTGCTCGACATAATCGCCGACAGGCTGCCGGTGACGCTGCTGCTCGCCGGCTGCGCCTACGGCCTCTCGCTCCTGTTCGGCTTCGGACTCGGCATCCTGGCAGGTGCGGCACCGGGCAGCATCGGGGACAGGGCGGTGCGTTTCTATACGACTCTGGGCCTGTCATTTCCGGAGTTCTGGATTGCGTTCGTGCTGATCCTGATTTTCTCGGTCAACCTGAGCTGGCTGCCGCTGCTCGGCTATCCGGAGCAGGCACCGCTTGCCGAGCGTCTGCGCCACCTGATACTGCCGGCCTTCACGCTGGCCATGCCGCGCTCAGCGCAGCTTGCGCGCCTGACACGGGCCCTGCTGCTCGGTGAACGCAACCAGGACTACGTACGCACCGCCCGCAGCAAAGGTCTTGCCAACCTGGCAGTCGTCCGTCACGTGACAGTCAATACGCTGCCCGGCACCTTTCCGCTTGCGGCGCTCGAGCTCGGTGGTCTTGTCACCGGCGTCATCGTCGTCGAACAGGTGTTCTCGCTGCCCGGCCTGGGCCAGCTGCTGCTTGGCAGCATTTCCGCCCGTGATTACGAGATTGTGCAGGGCATAACGATCCTTGCCATCCTCGTGTTCACCGGGGTCAACTGGCTTGCTGACCTTGCGCAGGCGCTGGCCGACCCCAGGATCCGGTATTCATGAAGCGCCTGCCCTGGCTCGGAATCGGCCTGCTGCTGCTCATGGTGCTGGCCTCAGTCGTGGGTCCGGAACTGTGGCCCCAGGACGCGCTCAAGCACAATTACGGCCGTCTGTACGCGCCACCCAGCGCCGAGAACCCGCTCGGAACCGACAACCTCGGCCGTGACGTGGTGGCCCGCGTACTGCTGGGCGGCCGCATCTCGCTGACCATCGCCTTCACTGCCACTTTCGGCGCCCTGCTGATGGGACTGGTCAGCGGCCTGCTGGCAGGCGGACGCGGCAGCTGGCTCGATGTGGTGCTCACCCGCCTGTCCGACGCGCTGCTGGCTTTCCCGGGCTTCCTGCTGGTACTTCTCGTGGTGGTAATCCTCGGCAACGGCCAGGCTCAGACGATAGCGGCGCTGGCAGTGGGCGGCACGCCCATATTCTTCCGGCTGACCCGCGGTTATGCCCGGGCAATTCTCGGCAGCGAGTACGTGACCGCCGCCGTGGCGCTGGGTGCCCGTCAGAGCCGGATTCTCCCGAAACACGTCCTGCCCAACCTGATCGGCGCACTGATAGTGCAGGCCGCCAGCGTGGCCGCGGCCTTCCTGCTCGTTGAGGCCTCACTGAGCTTCCTGGGCCTGGGCATCTCGCCGCCCACACCGACCTGGGGCAACGTTCTGCAGGACGCACGCTCCCTGCTGCTCCGCCAGCCCTGGGCCGCAGTCGGCCCCGGACTGGTGCTGGGAGCCACCGCGCTGGGGCTGCAGCTGGTCGCTGATGGCCTGCGTGACCGCTTCGACCCGCGTTCCAGCTGAGTTAATCTCTAGGCATGAGCCATTTCGCTGCAGAGATCCGTGAACAGCCCGCGGTACTGGGCGCCCTGCTGGACGACCCACACTTACAGGCGGTTGCGGCACAGCTGCGCGACCGGTCACCTTCATTCGTAACCACCGTCGCACGCGGCTCTTCCGCCAATGCGGCTGCGTTCTTCAGTTACCTTGCCGCCAGCGTGCTCCGCATTCCGGCAGCGCCGCTGCAGCTCAGCCTGTACAGCGTCCATGAGGTTCAGCCGCTGGCGCACGGAGGCCTGGCCGTCGGTGTGAGCCAGTCCGGCCGCAGCGCCGACGTGATCAAGGCACTCAGTGCCCTCAGGGCCGGCGGGGCAGTGACGCTCGGGGTCAGCAACAACCCTGAGAGCGATCTGGCCGGCTCAGCCGACTGGCACCTGCATCAACAGGCCGGAGTCGAAAAGGCCGTGGCTGCAACCAAAACCATGAGCAGCCAGATGTTCGCACTCGGACTGCTGGTCGCCCACTGGTCCGCCGACAGTGAGCTGCTCGCTGCCCTCGAGGCAGTACCTGCCGCCATGCAGTTGCTGCTTGATTCCGGTGCCGGCGTGTTCGGACTCGACGGCGCAACAGACGTCTGGACACTCGGCCGCGGCCTGAACCAGGGTGTCGCCACTGAGGTCGCACTCAAGCTGAAGGAAACCTGCTACCTGGGCACCCACGCCTACTCAAGTGCAGAAGTGCTGCACGGACCGGTTGCCGCACTGGACGCCGACTCACGGGTAGTGCTGTTCGCCCTTGATGACGCCACCGTCGCACCCAACCTGAGCACCGCCCGGCGGCTGCTTGAGCTCGGCCTCAACCTGACGGTCGTATCGTCGTCGGACGAGCTGCTGGCTGTTGCGACGAATGCAGTCGAACTGCCCGCCGCCCACCCGGCCACCGAAACATTCGTCCAGCTGCTTGCAGGCCAGTTGCTGGTGGAGCGCGAAGTAGCCGCCCGCGGCTTTGATGCGGACGAGCCGCGCCACCTGTCCAAGGTCACAGTCACGGTCTGACGGCAGTGAGCACAATGCTTTCCGGACAGGTGGTACTTCCCGGCGGCATCCGGCCGGGACTGGTGCGCTTCGGGGAGCGGATTGAAGCCGTTGAATCCCGGGCAGGTGCGGCGGGACGCTACATCCTGCCGGGTTTCATCGATATGCACGTGCATGGCGGCGGCGGCGGCGACACGATGGACGGCGCTGACGGCGTGCGCACCCTGGCGCGGTTCCACCTGCAGCACGGCACCACCACCATCGTGCCCACCACGATCACCAACCCACTGGAGCAGATTTTCGCTGCCCTGCACGGTTTTGCTGAAGCGCGAGCCGAGGGCACGGGGCTGCCGGACATGCCAGGAGTGCACCTGGAAGGTCCGTTCATCAGCCCTGGCAGGCTCGGCGCCCAGCCTGCTTTCGCAATTGACCCTGAGCCGGACCTGATTGCTGAGCTGCTGCAGCTGGACGTGATCCGCGTAGTGACACTGGCTCCGGAGCTGCCCGGTGCGACGGACGCAGCCCGGCAGTTCGCGGAGGCAGGCGTGCGGGTCAGCCTGGGCCACAGCCGCGATGACGGCAGCGCCGGCAGGACACTGCTCGCTGAATTCGGCGGAACGGCGTCTTTCACGCACCTGTTCAACGCAATGGGTGGCATCGAAGGCCGCCAGCCGGGACTGGCCGGCCTTGCACTGCTCGACGGACCGTCTTATGCCGAGCTGATCTTCGACCGTCATCACGTGCACGACGACGTGCTGCGGCTGGCGCTGAGGAACAAGCCCGGCCGCGTCATGCTGGTGACCGACGCCATGCGGGCGGCAGGCCTCGGCGACGGTCCCACTGAACTCGGTGGCCAGCCGGTCACTGTCAGCGGCGGCAGGGCGCAGCTGGCCGACGGCACACTGGCCGGGAGCGTGCTGACCATGGCCCGGGCGCTCCGCAACGCCCATGGACTCGGCCTCGACTGGCCACAGCTCGTCTCGCTGACCAGCGGCGCTGCCGCTTCGTGCCTGGGCCTGGACGACCGTGGGGAAATCAGCCCGGGAAAGCGCGCCGACCTTGTGGTGTTGGACAGTTCCCTCAACGTTGAGCAGGTCTGGGTCAAGGGGATTCAGCTGGTCTGAGGTCAGGGCTGGTAACCTGTGGCCCATATGTCGCCCTTACCGGCCCCTGCCGATCTTGCCGTGCTGCTGGAACGCATTCACGCCTCACCGGTGCAGCTTGTACTCGAGTTCACGGGCGCAGGCTCAGTTGCCCTCGCCTGGCTGCATTCACTTGGCGGGTCCTCGCGCACCGTCCTCGAGGCGTCCGACCGCTACGCCAGCAGTTCGCTGACCGACGCGATTGGCTACAGACCTGCCCGCTCAACCAGCGTGGAGGCTTCCGTCGCACTGGCCGGCGTAGCACTCAGACGCGCCCGCTTTCTGGCCCAGCCCGGCACGCCGGTTTCCGGCATCGGAGCAAGCGCCACCATCGCGACCGACCGCAGCAAACGCGGCGAACACCGCGCCGTGGTTGCGCTTGCCGGCCCGCTGGGCACGCAGTCATTCGAGCTGGTACTGACCAAGGGAGCGCGCGACCGTACTGAGGAGGAGCTGCTGGTCAGCCGCCTGATTCTCACGGCGGTTGCTGACGGTTCGGGACTTCTGTGGCGGCCGGCAATCGAGCTGCGCCCTGATGAGGAACTGATCGAGACCTTTGTTCCTGCTGGACTTCCGGACGCCACTGCGATCGTGCAGCAGCCGGACCTGTCACTGGCAACCGCACCGCTGGGCGAGTCACTGCTCATCCTGAGCGGTTCGTTCAATCCGCTCCATCACGGCCACCGCGGCCTTGCTGAAGCTGCCTCACGCAAGCTGAACCGCCCGGTCGTGTTCGAGCTGCCGCTGGTCAATGCCGACAAGCCCGAGCTTCCACTGGCCGACACCCAGCGCCGGGCGGCCCAGTTCGCGGGAATCGCGCCTCTGCTGCTGACCCGTGCGCCCCTGTTCGTGGAGAAAGCCCGCCTGTTCCCGGGCAGCACCTTCGTGATCGGAGCCGACACTGCCACCCGGCTTCTTGATGACCGGTTCTACGACGGTGGCACTGGTGGCGTCAGCCGGGCCCTGAAAGAACTCGATGAACTCGGCGCCCGTTTTCTTGTGGCCGGCCGCCAGCGCGGCGACGGTTTCGCCAGCCTGGACGACGTGCAGCCGCCGGAACAGTTCAGCCACATGTTCGGGGGCCTGGATTTTCGTGAGGACATTTCCTCGACCCAGCTGCGCAACAGCCAGGTCAGCGGACTTTCCTGAGCGCCTCCCGCACCACGCCATGGGCAGCGGCCACCGCAGCCCGCGCTTCGTCCGCACCTGTTCCCGCCTGCAGCATCACGATCGCGGATTTTATGTTCCAGTCCGCAGCTTCGAGCGCCTGAAGGACAGCGTCTGCCTCAGCGCCGGTTGCCTGCGCCACGATGACCCGGGACCGTTCACGCAGTTTGGCGTTGCTGGGTTCCATGCCGACCATCAGATTGCCGTATGCGCCACCGAGCTGAACCAGCACTGTGGTCGACAATGCGTTCAGCACGATTTTCTGGGCGGTCCCGGCAGCAAGGCGGGTGGAGCCGGCCAGCACCTCAGGCCCGGTCTCAACCAGAATCGCCGTTTCGGCTGCCGAAAGAAGGGGAGTGTCCGGATTGTTCGCCACTCCGATCGTGGCCGCGCCCAGTGAGCGGGCTGCCCGGATTCCCGAAACCGTGTAGGGCGTCCTGCCGCTTGCGGCAACCCCGATAACCACGTCATCGGCGCCGACTTCGGCAGCCTGCACGGCCGCAACTGCAGCATCGGCATCATCCTCAGCGCCCTCTAGTGCGGCCGCCCCGGCTTCAGCGCCCCCGGCCAACAGTACCTCCGTGCGGTTGAAACCAAAGGTCGGCGGCAGCTCCGCAGCATCCTGAACGGCCAGGCGGCCGGACGTACCCGCGCCTATGTAGACGATGCGTCCACCTGCCTGCAGGCGTCCCCGCATGAGCTGCGCGGCCACTTCCAGCTGAGGCAGGGCCGCCTCCACCGCATCAACCGCCCGGCGGTTGCCGTCAATCAGGGCCCCGAGTATGCGCGCTTCCGGCCAGCTGTCCAGTTCCGCGTATTCGCTGCTGCTCTGTTCCGTACTCATCGATTGCCTCCTGCCAGCAACGCTGACTGCCCCAAGATACCGCCCGGCCAGGCGGTATGCTCGCAGCACATGAGTGACTCAGCAGCAAGCGCAGTCAGTACCCTGCTCGAAAGCTCAGGCGTTCCCGGTGCAGTCGCCGCCTGGGGTGACGCCGTAAATATCGACGGCACGGCCGCCACCGGCGTCACCCGTCTGGACGGGCCGGCAGTCTCGGTTGACACGCGTTTCGACCTGGCCTCGCTCACAAAGGTGGTGGCCACACTGCCGGCAATACTCAGGCTGGCCAGCGAAGACCGGCTCGGCCTGGATGAACCGCTCAGAACGCACTTCAGCAACGCAGGCTCCGGCCTTGCACCCAGCCTTGGCGACGTGACCCCGCGGCAGCTGCTGGCACACAACTCCGGTTTGCCCGCCTTCAGCCGGGTTCATACCGTCACGCGGGACCGGCTGGTGGCACTGGCCGCCACCCTGCAGACCGCCCTGCAGACGGAACCGGGCGGCAGCGCCACCTACAGCGACCCGGGCTTCATGCTGCTCGGCGCACTCGTTGAGCGGATCAGCGGACAGAGGCTGGACCGCTACGTGACCGACAAGCTGCTGAAACCCCTGGGCATGGATGAAACACACTACAACCCGGTTTCCGAGCCGCCGCGGATGGCGCATTACGCCGCCAGTGAGTTCTGCGGCTGGCGCAACCGGCTCCTCGAGGGTGAGGTTCATGACGAGAACTGCTTCGCCTGGGAAGGTGTATCCGGCCACGCCGGCCTGTTCGGTACGGCCACCGACCTGGCCCGCCTGTGCCAGGCATGGCTGCGCGGCGACACCGTGCTAGGTGCCCGTGAACTCCAGTTGCAGACACGTGAGCCGCACGCGGAAACCGAAGCTGGCGAACGGCGCGGACTGGGCTGGGTTCTTGCACCTGCCGCTTTTGCTGAAGGCAAGCCCGGTTACGGCCACACCGGTTTCACCGGCACCTCCATCTGGATCAGTGACGACCGTTTTGCAGTGCTGCTCACCAACCGGGTTCACCCGCACCGGCAGCGGTTCCAGGCCATGACCGGACTGCGCTCCGCCTACCACTCACTGGTGCTGTAAAGCCGCCAGGTCATCGCTTGCGTTTGAGCCCGGTGGCTAATACGCTGTGCTGGTATGAAGACTCCCCGCCTGCAGCGATTGGCGCCAGGCACGCGGCCCGGGCAGGAAACACCGTCCCGCCGCCAGGAAAGGCAGGTTACTTTGGGTAAGATAACTGAATCCCATCAATCCTGAACCTCCCTTACTTTCTGCAATAAGGAGAAATAATGACCAAACTCAGAAAACTGCTGGTCGGCGCAGCTGCGCTCGGCCTTCTCGGCAGCGCCGCATTTGCACAGGACGAGGTCGTATCGCACCCCGGCCTGGGCCTCGAACCCGGAAGCTACGGCGGCACCCTGCGCCTCGCCCTAAGCTCGACTCCGCCCACCTTCAACTACTACGGCGACCTGAGCAACGACATAAAGCTGTTCTCGCAGCAGATTTTTGACACCCTGGTCGAGTTTGACCTGGAAACGTACGAGCTCGTCCCCGGCCTGGCCACCAGCTGGGACGTCAGTGAAGACGGACTGGTTTACACTTTCAACCTGCGTGAAGGCGTTACCTGGCATGACGGCACCCCGTTCACCGCGGCCGACGTCGAGTTCACCCTGAACCAGATTGTCGCCAACCCCGAAACCCGCGCCGGTGACGCCGCGGTATTCGTACAGAATGTTGACGGCGAGGAAGTGCCGGTTGTCGTCGAAGCGCTTGACGACCACACTGTCCAGATCACCCTGGGCGCACCCTCAGCCGCGTTCGTCACGCAGCTGCGCGCCTTCTTCATCATGCCGAAGCACGCCCTGCTGGATTACACGCAGGAAGGCGGCGCCGACGCCAGCGCGATCAACGACGCCTGGCCCACCACCGGCGACACGGCCGACGTCATCGGCACCGGCCCGTTCCGCCTGACCGGCTACACCCCGGGCCAGATCGTGCAGCTCGAACGCTGGGACAACTACTGGAAGGTCGATGAGGCCGGCAACCGCCTGCCCTACGTCGATGCACTGCAGTTCCTGGTCATCAGTGGCACCGAAGCCCAGACCGCCCAGTTCCTTGCCGGCAACCTCGACCAGCTGAACATCTCCGGCGGCCAGTTCCCCGATTTCAAGAGCCGTGAAGTGGCCGGCGAACCGTTCCGCGTTATCCAGTCCGAAGCGCTGTTCGGCTCACCGCCCCACCTCGCCTTCAACTTCAACGCGGCTGACGAAGACCTGGCTGCGCTGTTCTCCGACTCGGCCTTCCGCCGCGCCATGGAGTATGCCGTGAACCGCGAGCGCATCATCGATGACGTCTACAACGGCCTTGCCACCCTGCCCGGCAACCCGACTGCACCGGTCAACGGCGCCTTCTATGAAGACACCACCGACATCATGCACGGCTTCGACCTGGAGGCCGCCGCTGAAGCACTCGACGCTCTGGGCCTGACCGACACCGACGGTGACGGCATCCGCAACGTAACGGCCGACAAGCAGCTCGAGTTCACCCTCACCTACGGCAACGACTCGGCCACCTGGACAGACGTCGCCA
>CAZPLV010000032.1:0-15054 GCA_964587295.1 uncultured bacterium | reverse complement strand
CGACTCCGACCACAAAGAATGACAGCCCGTGCGCAGCGTCCTGCTGGCGCGCCAGACGGGCAGCCTCGTCGAACTGGTCGGTCGGTTCCCCGTCACTGATCAGGAATACCCAGGGCCTGAAATACTGCAGCCCTGCCTCGCGGTACATGTCCTTGCGTTCACGCAGAAGTTCGAGGCCGCGGTTGATGGCTCCGCCCATCGGCGTCGAACCGCCTGCACCGAGATCCGGCGGCTGCCACTGGTCGGCCGTCACGAAATTCTGTATTTCGCGCACGCCGCCGGCGCCAAAGGTGACGACTGCGACTTCCACCCGCCGCCGGGCCAGTTCATCAGTCATCAGGTCCTGTTTGAACACGCGCAGGCCCTCGTTGAGCGCCTGGATGGGTTCGCCGCCCATGGAGGCTGAGGTGTCAAGCAGAAGCAGGCAGGGTGCCCGGGGATCCGGGTTTTCTGCCAGTTGCACCAGGTCAAGTTCGCTCATGGCGCCAGTGTAGCGCATGCTGCAGGCGGCGCAAATCGCTGCCGGACAGCTGCGCAGCAAATGAGGACGGGCCCCGCTTTGATGCAGGGCCCGTGTTCAAAGACTTCCGTTACGGTCGCTAAGCGCGGCGAAGCAGACGCACCAGGAACAGCACAACGGCCACAACCAGCAGAGCGTAGATGAATCCGCCCAGCGTCGTTCCCGTGATAAGACCCAACAGCCACAATACCAACAGAATAATTGCAATGGTTTCCAACATGGTTCATCCCCTTTCAGCCCCCCGGGCCGTAACAGGATGATGTATCGGTTCACGTGCCTTTACTGTAGGGACGCTCCATATTGCGGTACGAGACGGGCGGTCGACCGGGCCCGGAATACTATGGCAGCATGAACACTGCAAGCATCAAACTGTTCGTGGATCAGCAAGACGACACGGTCCAGCGCATCCGCTGGGAGGCGGATGATGCGGGCCAGCCGGGCCAGCAGGAAGCGCGCGCCATGATTCTGGCACTCTGGGATCACGTGGCCCGCAGTTCACTGCGGATCGACCTGTGGACTCACGACATGAGCATCGATGACATGAACGACTTCGTGTTTCAGACGCTTCTTTCGCTGGCCGACACCTACGGCCGCGCAACGAACAACCAGACACTGGTTGGCGAGATGAAACTGTTTGCCCAGGAGTTTGCCGACAGGGCCAGCAAGTTTGAGCAGAACCGCACGCAGCCGCGCACCTGACCGTCACAAAGGGCCACCTGGTAGCTCAGCCAGGCGGCCCTTGAGTCAGTCAACTCACCGGGAAAGAATTCAGACTTCGCGCCGCTCCCGGCCATCCAGGGTCAGCAGCGGGCGGTACAGGTCGGGCCTGCGGTCGCGGAAGAAGCCCCAGCCGGCCCGGAACTGTCTGGCCCAGGCGAAGTCCAGGTCAGCAGTCAGCACCAGTTCACCGTTGCGTCCGGCGTCTGCCAGCATTTCACCACGCGGGTCAGCGATGAACGAACTGCCGTAGAAGGTCATGTCGCCTTCCGGCCCGTAACGGTTGGCCGCAGCCACGTAAGCGATGTTTGATACCGCGTGACCGACCATGGCGCGGCGCCACATCGCCTGGGTGTCAATCGCGCCGGCTTCAGCCGGCTCGGAGCCGATTGCGGTGGGGTACAGCAGCAGGTCGGCACCCTTGAGCGCCATGATGCGTGCAACCTCCGGGTACCACTGGTCCCAGCAGATGGCCACGCCGACATGTCCGAAACGGGTTCTGAACGTCATGATGCCGGTGTCACCCACGTTGAAGTAGTACTTCTCCTCATACGAAGGCCCGTCAGGAATGTGACTCTTGCGGTATATGCCCAGGTTGCTGCCGTCGGCATCAAACATCGCCAGGCTGTTGAAATGTGCCTGCCCGGCCCGCTCAAAGAACGAAATCGGCAGCACCACGCCCAGTTCGGCAGCCAGCGACTGGAACCGGTCCAGGAACGGGTGATCCGAAACCTCGTGCGCCAGTGCAAACAGTTCCTCACGTTCAAGCTGCGGGAAATACAGGCTCTCGAACAGCTCGGGCAGCAGGATCACCTGGGCGCCCTTCGCGGCCGCTTCGCGCACCAGGCGCTCGGCGCGCTCCACATTGTCATTCAGGTCGTCACTGCAGTGCATCTGCAGAACGGCCAGGCTGGTTCCTTTGACAGTCATGTTCCTTCTCCGTAAATCCCGCCGGCCGGCTGCTGCTGTGTCACACAGTGGAAGGCGCCGCCGCCAGTGATGAGTCCGGTGGCGTTTGAGCCGATCACTTCCCGGCCAGGGAAAAGCCGGCGCAGTGTTTCCAGTGCAGCCTCGTCATTTGCGTCCTGGTAGGTCGGCACGATGACGAAGCCGTTGCCGATATAGAAGTTTGCGTAGGTGGGCGCCAGGCGCGTGCCGTGCAGCTCAAGGCGCCGTTCGGGCAGCGGCAGCTCCACGACCCTGTACGGATTGCCCTCGTGGTCACGCAGGCTCTGCAGCCGCTCCAGGTTCAGTTGCATCGTCTGGTAGTTCGGATCGCTTGTGTCGGATTCGACGCAGGTGACGATCGTGCGGTCATCAGCCCAGCGGGTGATGGTGTCGATGTGCCCATCGGTGTGGTCGCCTTCGAGGCCTTCCTCGAGCCAGACCACGTTGCGCACACCCAGGTAATCGTGCAGAAGCTGCTCGATCGCATTTTCGTCCAGCTCCGGGTTGCGTTCCAGCGACAGCAGGCACGAGCGCGTGGTCAGGCAAACCCCTTCGCCGTTGATTTCGAGTGCGCCGCCTTCCATCACGTGGGGAACAGCGAACCTTTTCATGCCCAGCTGTCCGGCCAGGCGCCGGGGTGCCTCATCGTCAAGGTCCCATGGTGCGTACTTGCCGCCCCAGGCGTTGAATTTCCAGTCGGTCATGGCCAGGAGGCCATGTTCGTTGCGGATGAACAGCGGTCCGTTGTCACGGAACCACACGTCGTTGAGGGGGATGCGGTTGAAGGTTATCCGGTTCAGGTCCGCCCCGGCCGCCTCGAGTCTGGCCCTGGCGTCCTGTTCGGCCTCATCGTCACGGACGTTCACAAAGACGGGTTCGAAGCGGGCGATGACTGCCACCATGCCGGCGAAGTCCTGCCGTGCAACCTCGAGCTGACCTTCCCACAAGTCATCATCAAACGGCCAGGAAGTCCAGGTTGCCGCGTGCTCGACCCATTCGGGCGGCATGGCGAAACCAAGCCTGGCGGGAGTGTTGGTGCTGGCAGTCAAAACAGCCTCCTGAATGCGCGCCGGTCCACGATGCCTGAGCTGCGGCTGCGCCATACTATGCTACATAAACCGGCCCTGTCCGGGGGGTGGCCAGTGAACTGTTCAGGCCGCCGCCCGGGCGATGTTGTCTGGCTGGTCAGGGACGCGTTGAGCTCCCAGGGAAGGTGGATTCAGGTTGTCCAACCGATCACCACAAGTGGGTTTCACGGCAGCGGATGCCGATGAAATTTACGGTATCAGCAACTGGAGTGCAGGATTTTTCCGGGCTGCGGACAGTGGCGAGCTGGAAGTCACGCTCGGCAAGGGTGTGGCGGTCCGTGACATTGTCGACAGTCTGAGCGCGATGGGGCATAACCTGCCCCTGCTGCTGCGTTTTCCGCAGATTATCGAAGACCGTCTGGACCGGTTGAATGGCGTGTTTGCCAACTCCATCAAGGAAGCCGGCTACCGCAACACCTACCAGGGCGTGTACCCGATCAAGGTCAATCAGCGGCGCATGGTGGTGGAGACCATCGCCGAGTACGGCGCAAGGTACCGCACCGGCCTGGAAGCCGGCTCCAAGGCGGAGCTTGCGCTGATCCTGGTTCAGGACATCCACCCCGAAGCGCTGATCCAGTGCAACGGCTTCAAGGATGATGATTTCGTACGCCTCGCCCTGTGGGGCCGCAAGATCGGCAAGAACGTCATCATCACCCTCGAGAAGTATTCCGAACTGGAGCGGGTTTTGCGCGTCAGCCGCGAGCTGGGCGTCACGCCGCACATCGGCGCCCGCTTCAAGCTGCATTCGCGCGGCGCGGGCAAGTGGGAAGAGTCCGGTGGCGACAACGCGAAGTTCGGCCTTACCGCCGCAGAACTGGTCGACGTGGCTCTCCGCCTGAAGGAAGAAGGCCTGGAGGAGTCGCTGGTGATGATGCACTGCCACGTGGGCAGCCAGCTGACGGACATCCGCCGCATCCGGGTCGCCGTACGCGAGGCGACCCAGGCGTACGTGGACCTGCAGGACCTTGGCGCCGGCCTGAAGTACCTGAACGTTGGTGGCGGCCTTGCCGTCGACTACGACGGTTCCAAGACGAGTTTTTACACTTCAGGCAACTACGGCCTGCAGGAATACGCCGATACGGTCGTGTATACGGTGCAGGACGTGTGTGACAGCAATGATGCCGAACACCCCGTGCTGGTTACGGAGAGTGGCCGTGCGCTCACAGCCCACCACTCCATCGCCGTCATACCCGTGATCGACGCCGTCGGTCCGCTGCACAGCAAGGTAAAGCTGCCCGAGCTGGAGGGTGAGGTTCACACCCTGGTCGCGGACATGAACGAGCTGCTCGAGGACATCACCATCAAGACTTACCGTGAGGTGTACAACGAGGCCGTCTCCAACAAGGAAACGATGCACAGCCTGTTTGACTTGGGCTACCTGACGCTGCTGGAACGTGCCCACATCGAACGGGCGTATTACCAGATCCTGCAGCGGGTACAGAAGGTAATCCGCAGCCTGGATTATGTGCCTGAGGAGTTCGAGACGCTGCCGCAGCAGCTGGCAGACATGTACGTCTGCAATTTCAGCCTGTTCCAGTCGTTGCCGGACAACTGGGCCATCCAGGCGCTGTTCCCGATTGCGCCCCTGTCCAGGCTGAACGAGGAGCCCGTGCGCGAGACCGTCCTGGTCGACATCACCTGCGATTCGGACGGCAAGATTGACAAGTTCATCGACCTGCGCGACATCAAGTCAACGCTGCCGCTTCACGATCTGAAGGAAGATGATCCCTATTACCTCGGCATCTTCCTGACCGGCGCCTATCAGGACGTGCTCGGAATGGCCCACAACCTGTTCGGCCGGGTTAATGAGGCGCACATCCGCGTGGATGATGACGGCTGGAAACTCGAGCTGTTCGTCAACGGCCAGAAGGCCCGCCGCGTTATCGAGAACATGGGTTATGAGGCGCCGCAGCTGCACACCTGGCTTGAGGAAACCATCGCGGAGGCAACCGGAGGCAACCGCCTGACCTCCGAGGAAGCCAGCGAGATGCTCTCGCTGTATGACAACGAACTGGTGGGCTACACCTACCTCGAACGGGTCTGAGGATGCACGGTTGACGCGCGGCGTCGGCATTGCCCTTCTGCTGCTGGTCACCCTGATCTGGGGAACCACCTTCGCGGTGATCAAGGAATCGGTTGAAACGGTGCCGCCGGCGCTGTTTCTGGCGCTGCGCTTCACGGCTGCGGCCCTGGCGATGGTCTGGATCCGGCCGGCCCGGGGAATATTCGGCTGGGGACTGCTCCTGGGCGTGGTCATGTTCGTGTCCTACGGGTCGCAGACACTGGGACTGGTCTACACCAGCGCCTCCAAGGGCGCCTTCATCACTGCGTTGAGCGTGGTGCTTGTGCCGATGCTGACGGGTCTGATCAACCGGCGCTGGCTGCCGGCCCGGGTATGGCTTGCTGCCGCGCTGGCGCTGGGCGGTCTGGGACTGATGACGCTGACTGACGTGAGCGGCATTAACATCGGTGACCTGATCATCGTCGGCACGGCCTTCGCCTACGCCGTGCACATTCTGCTGATTGACCGGGGCCTCAGGAAATTCCCGCCGCTGCAGCTGGCAGCCGCACAGGTATGGCCGGTGGCGGTGTTCTCGTGGCTGTGGGCGATTCCTGAAGTCCACCTGATACCGCAGCTGCCGGCCAGCGTCTGGTGGTCGATCCTGTACCTGGCAGTGGTAGCCACCGCACTGGTGCTGATACTGCAGAACACCGCCCAGCAGGTCGTGAAACCGCACACTGCCGCGCTGATATTCGTGCTCGAACCGGTGTTTGCCGCGCTGTTCGGCTACCTGGTTCTGGGCGAGCAGCTCGGACTGGCCGGCTGGCTGGGTGGCCTGCTGGTGGTTGCAGGCATGATCGTGGGTGAGCTCAGGCCCCGCCGGACTGCGCCGGCGCTGGCCGAATAACGTTTCTGAAGACGGACCGCCGGGCCGGTGTCCCTTATCCTGAGCAGGAGCGACGTGGCAGATGATCTGAGCAACCCCACCACCGGTCGGCTGCAGCAGCTGATGAACCGGTTCGGACGTCCGCGGGACAGGGCCGTCTCGCGGCTATCCATGCGGGCCGCGCTGGAAGCACAGGATGATATCGCCACGACCCTGCTTAGTGTCAACAGCGAAACCCGGGGCCTGCACCAGGAAGAGGCCGCCCGCCGGCTGGCCCGGCAGGGACCCAACCGTCTGGGCAGCGCCAGTCCGCGCCGCCGCACTGCCGTCCTGCGTGCCGCCTTCACCGACCTTCAGTCGCTCAGCCTGCTCCTCATCGGCTTCGTGGCTCTGCTGGCTGATTCAGGGAACCTGCCCGGATTCACCATGCTTGTCGTTCTGGTGATTCTGACGGCCGTCGGTGCCCTTATCCGCAACAGCGCCAACGTCAGGACTGCCCGGGCGCTTGAGTCGCTGGCGGGCACGAGCAGCACCGTCCTGCGGCGCTCCGGCACAAGCGAAGAACCTGAATGGAGCAGCATTGATTCACACGATCTGGTGCGGGGCGACATAGTTCAGCTCAGCGCCGGCTACCGTGTCCCGGCGGATCTGCGGCTGATCGAGTCCCAGCAGCTGACGGTTGACCAGTCCCTGATGACGGGTGACGGCACCCCGGTTCCCAAGCATGCCAGCGGAGCGAGCGGTCACGGAAGTCAGCAGCAGAGACGGGACCAGTTTTACCCGCCCGGCCTGGCCAACATCTGTCTTACGGGCAGCTTTGTGCTTGACGGCGGAGGTACCGGTGTCGTGGTGGCCACGGGCGAACAGACGTATTACGGCTCCATGGCCCGGGCGCTGCTGAATGACCATGGTGACGCCTGGGAGATTCAGTTCGGGTCGCGCTGGTTTCTGCCGCGCATGCTGCTGCTCATCCCGGTTGCCGCGCTGTTCCGGGATGGTTTCGGGATGAGCCCCACCGGACTTCCCTGGCTGCTTCTCGCCGCTGCTCTCTACCTGCTGCCGGAGCTGCTGCCGGCGCTTTTCCTGCCCCGCACGGTGCGCACCGAGCGTGAGACCGGTGCGCTGCAGTCGCTGTCCGGCTGGCTTTCACGCCTGCGAGGCGGAGGCGAGAGCCGACCCGAGCAGTTCCGTGACGCCGATATCCGCCTCAGTGCCAGTCTTGACGCAGCCGGCAACAGCTCAAAGGGCACGCTGCATTACGCCTGGCTGCTGAGCAGCCTGAGTCCCGCCCCGGCTGACGCGGTGGACGCAGCCGTACTTCGTTTTGCTGAAGGCCAGGCGGAGCAGGAGGATGGCGAACGTTTCCAGCTCATTGACCAGATTCCCTATGAACTCCGCCACCGGCGGCACTGTCTGGTGGCTGCCGGAAGTGCGGGGCAGCATCTCCTCATCAGTCGCGGCAATCCTGACCGCATCCTGGAAGTGGCCAGCCAGGTCCGGCTGGGCCGGGAACTGCAGCGCCTGGACAGTCCGCTCAAGGTGCAGCTGCAGCAGCAGATCCGCGTCCAGGTGCACCAGGGGCGCATCGTCCAGCTGATCGCCACACGCCTCATCCCGCCGAACCAGGCCAAGCGCCTGTACTCGCCTGCCGACGAACGAAACCTGACTGTCGAGGGAATGCTGGTGCTGAGCACCTCTGAACCGGACAGTCAAGACCCGACACCGCGGAGCTGATCCGTTTCCGCGCTCACGGGCTGGAGGCCCGCAGCATCACAATGAGACTCAAACCCGGTTGGATAATACTGATTGTCATCGCACTTGGCTTCGCCCTGTTCTTCGGCGGACGCAGCTTCCTTGAATACCGGCGACCGCCGGAACTGACCGTCACGGTGCCCGGACGCGCGCCTGCCGGTGAGCTGTTTGAGGTAATGATCAGCAGCAACAAGCCTCTGGACATGAATCTGGACTGGGCGGGCGTGAACCTGCCCGGACAGGGCACGGACTGGTCCGTGTTCCTGCCCGCATCAGCGGGTGATTCCGCGCTGGAGCTCGAGGTGCGCGACCGGGCCGGCAACCTTGTCAGTGAGCGTCATGTCGTGACGGGCGTACCTGCCCCGGAAGTGACGATGCTCAGCGCGTCCGCACTGCTGGCTGGCGATCCTCTGGCCGGGCTGCTGCTGCTCGACGCCGGTGACAACGTGATTGCAGACGTTACCTTCACGCTCGACGGTGAGCCTTTGCAGCAGTTTGAGTTCGATGGGAACCACGTGGGAATCACGGCACTGCCGCTGTCGCTCGACGGACGGCAGGTTTCCCTGCGCGCGGTGGTCACCGATGAGTTCGGCCGTGAGACGGTGGCCGAGCGCGACTATAACGTGTTGCCGATCGACCGGCAGGTCGAGGTGTTGCAGCTGGCGCCGTCGGTCCTGGAACTGCAGACCGAGGAGAATTCCCGGGCACAGGCCGCACGTTTCTCCGAAGCGAGCGCCAGCCTGGCCTCGGAAACCCTCTGGAACCAGCCGTTCCTGCTGCCGGTGCAGGGCTTCGGCTCCAGCGGCTTCGGTGACCCCCGCCGCTACTTTGAGGCGGGCGAGGTCAGCTTCCACCTGGGCACTGACCTGGCGGCACCGGCCGGCACCCAGATCCGTGCCACCAACGACGGTGTGGTCATTCTGGCCGAAAGCCTGCCGCTGGCGGGTGGAACAGTCGTGATTGATCACGGTGCGGGTGTGACCAGCCGCTATTACCACCAGAACCTTATCCTGACGCAGGTCGGCGAACAGGTGCAGCGGGGCGATGTCATCGGCGAAGTGGGCAGCACCGGAATCTCAACCGGTCCGCACCTGCACTGGGAGATGAGAATCGGGGGAGCAGCCAGCAATCCGCTCGAATGGGTGGACCGGCTCCTGCCTGGCATAGACGGACCCTAACCAGACGAAACCACGCTGCGGCACAGTTATTCCCTCATGGTGCTGCTACGCTGAGCGGGTATCCCAGTTGGGCGGACTCCCCCTGACCAGATCAGGCCGGAGCCGCAAGGAGGTTTGCATGACTGCAACCAGAAATAGGTTTACCCCCCGCAAGGCGACCGTGACGGCGCTGGCAGCAGCGCTGCTGGTCGGCTGCAGCATGGCCCAGGATGAAGCTGCAACTGAACTCAACGTTCGCCTCGAGCCCGTTGTCAGTGGCCTGATTTCGCCGCTGACCCTGCACGCGCCCGCCGGTGACGCACGCCTGTTCGTCATCGAGCAGACCGGCCAGGTACGGATCATCGAAGACGGCGAAGTAGTTGAGCAGCCGTACCTTGATCTTTCTGACCGCATGGTTGAACTGACCGAGAACTACGATGAGCGCGGCCTGCTTGGCCTCGCCTTCCATCCGGACTACGCCGACAATGGCCGTGTGTTCGTGCACTACTCGGCACCGCTGCGCGAAGGCGCACCGGCCGACTGGAACCACACGGCCCACGTGTCGGAGTTCAGTGTCTCGGACGACGCCAACGTCGTTGATCCTGACAGCGAGCGCGTGATCATGCAGATCGACCAGCCGCAGATGAACCACGATGGTGGTGCACTGGAATTCGGCCCGGACGGCTACCTCTACATCGCCCTTGGTGACGGCGGCGCAGCCAACGACGTGGCCCTGGGTCACCCGCCGCTGGGCCACGGCCAGGACGTATCAACCATTCTCGGCTCACTTCTGCGTATCGATGTTGACGGTGAGGAGCCCTACGGCATCCCCGAAGACAACCCGCTGGTCGGCGTTGAACTCGACACCGAGGCAGGCTTTGAGGGCAGCGAAGCGCAGCCCGAGATCTACCTCTGGGGCCTCCGCAACCCGTACCGCTTCAGCTTCGACCGCGACACCGGCGCGATCTGGATTCCTGATGTCGGCCAGAACCTGTTCGAAGAAGTCAACGTCGTGACCGGCCCCGGCAACCTGGGCTGGAACCTTATGGAAGGCTTCCATGCCTTCGATCCGGAAGCACCTGACCGCGTACCTGAGTTCGAGGTGCCGACCACCGGCCCGATGGGCGAAGAACTGATCGATCCCGTGTTTGAGTACACCCGTGAAAGCGTTGACCCCGATGACTTCATCGGCATCACCGTGATCGCCGGTTACGTCTACCGTGGCGAGCAGTCCCCGTCACTCGCCGGCCACTACATCTTCGGCGACTGGGGCCAGAGCTTCTCCGAAGCCTCCGGCACCTTCATCGTGGCTGATCCCGTCCTGGATGGCGACAGCGTCACCGGTCTGGACCTGGTGCACGTTGAGCGTCTGGATGAATTCATCATGGGCTTCGGCCAGGGCTCGGACGGCGAAATCTACATGCTGACCACCTCCGTCACCGGCCCGACCGGCAGCACCGGCACTGTTTACCGTGTGGTAGCTGACTGAGTTCTTACCGAACCTGCAAGTCTGATCAGGGAAGGGCCGCAATACTGCGGCCCTTCCCTTCGTCTTGCGGGCTCCCGAAAGTGCGCCACAGCGCTGATAAACTGTACTCATGACTACGGATACCGCTCCGGTCCGGCCACCGCGTCGACAGCGGGCCGGCAAGGAAGCACCAATCAACAATCTGGGCAGCGGCGAGGCAATGAGGGCGCTCATTCCGACTGTCCTGTATGGCAAGTGCCCGAACTGCCGCCACGAATACATGTACAGGAACTGGCTGCAGGTGAAAGACGTCTGCGGCTTCTGTGGCGTGCGCTATGAGCGCGACCCCGGCAGCTTTCTGGTTCTGCTGGGCCTCAACTACCTGATTGCAATGTTTGTCACCGGAATGCTGGCCTGGTACCTGATAGCCAACCACGGCCTGTTCAGCGGACTGACCTGGATACTGGCCGGCGCTGGCATTGTCAGTGTCGTCGCCTTCTACCACATGGCCAAGTCCGCTTACATCTGGATGCTGTGGGTCACGGGATTCGTCTACAACGACTGATTTTCAGAAACTGAGCCGGGCGCCCTCTTCGGCGATGGCCGTGTTTTCGAACAGCTCCTTTGCCGCTGCAAGATCCGCATCGCGGGCTGCACCAGCCGGCGGTACGTGCACCAGCACAAGCTGCCGGGTCTGCACCTGCGCAGCCAGCCGGGCTGCCTGGGTGGCAGAAGCGTGGCCGGCGAAGCTGCCGGTTGCCTCGTGGATGATTACGTTCGCTCCGGCGGCCGCCTCAGTCTGATCGGCATTGGGTTCAGTGTCTGCAGAGTAATAGAGCACTGAGCCCGTTTCCCTGTCCGTAACGCGCAGGCCGATGCAGGGCACCGGATGCACGCATCGCGCAGCTGTCACTTCCCAGCCGTCAGTGTGCAGCACCGCTGAACCCGGCCTGCTGTCCACGGTGTGCCAGATGATCTCAGGAAAATCCGGCCAGTCCGCAATATTGAATGATTCGTGAACGCGGCGCACCTGGTCTATTGCCTCGGCGATGCCGTGGACATGGAACTCGCCACGCACGCCCTCAACCCACAGTTTCTCCATGAGCAGCGGGAAGCCCGCGCAGTGATCGGGGTGTTCATGCGTGATGATCATGTGCTTCAGGCGCAACGGGTCAATGCCGCCGGCCTTCATGCGCTGAACGGCGTCTCCGCCGCAGTCAATCAGAACAAGCTCGTGGCTGTTGTCCAGAGCCAGCATCGTTGTCGTGCGATGCGGATCGGATACCACAGAGCCCGTGCCAAGGAAATGCAAGGTGGCCACGGCTGAATGATAACCGCCATGTGCCCCGGGGCAGGCTTGTGTCTGCTGTGTCCCGGCCTGACACTGCCATAACCTGAGCGCGCTAGCATCAGGGGTGTGCTGGCTGAGGTCAGCGTCATGTTTCTCTGGAGGTGCAAAGTGTCTGCTGTTCTCTCCCGCTTCAGGCGCATTATGCTGGCGACAGTTCTGAGCGTGCCTGTCTTTGCAGGTTTCGCTGCCGCACAGCAGGGACCCGTAATTTACGCAATCATCAACGAGCAGGATGCTGGCGCCCTGGCCGACCTGTTCGAGGAGCAGACCGGCCTTGCCCCAACCGTGCTGCGCGGCTCCACGGGCGAGATCATCGCCCGGGTGCTGGCCGAACAGGCCAATCCGCAGGCAGATATCGTTCTGGGCGGACCCAGCACCCTGCACATCACCCTGAAAGACGAAGGCGCCAGCGAGCCGCATCAGCTGCCGGACGGCCTTGAACTTCCTGCAGGCGCATACGACGCCGAAGGCTACTGGACCGGCTGGCACACCACCGCCCTCGGTCTTGGCATCAACACACAGCGTTTCGAGGCGCGCTACCCCGGATCTGACCTGCCGGGCAGCTGGGAAGACCTGCTGCACGGGCAGTACCGTGGCGAAATCGTGGTGACCGATCCCGTCGCCTCATCAACGGCCTACCTGTTCGTTCAGCTGCAGCTGCAGCGTCTCGGCTGGGACGCGGGCTGGGACTACCTGACTGAACTTTCAACGATGGTGGGCCAGTTCCCGAGCTCGGGTGCTGCTCCCGCGCAGCTGGTCACCGCCGGTGAGTACACAATCGGCGTTTCCTACGTTCACGCGCTGGCCCGCAACATTGCCGAGGGCGCACCACTGGCCATCGTCGTTCCGCCCGGCACCGCCGGCGAAATCGGCTCCGTGTCCGTGGTGGCCGGCGGCCCGAACAGTGAAGCTGCCCACCAGTTCGTCGATTTCATCCTGTCGCCAGAGGCCCAGCAGCTGTTCACCGACCGCTCCCTGACCGCACCGCTCCATCCTGATGTTGTTCTGCCCGATGGTGTGTTTTCGGCCGCCGACATCGAACTGATTGACTTTGATTCCGAAGTGGCTGCCAGCCAGCGTGACGAAGTGCTCAACACCTGGAGCGAGCTGGTCGATTGACGGCACTGCGGCCCCGTCTGAAGCGGCTGGCTGCTGCACCGGGGCTGCTCACCCTGGCTGTGGTGACCGTCCTTTTCCTGGCACTGTTCATAGTGTGGCCGCTGGTTGAGGCCGCACTCACGCCAACGGCTGAAACATGGCGCAGCCTGGCCACAAGCAGCCGCTGGCGCACTGCCACGCTCAACACCCTGTGGCTGACGGCTCTGTCCGGCAGTTCCGCGGTGCTGCTGGGCCTGCTTTATGCCCTGGCCGTCACCAAGTTCCGGATTCCGGGTTGGCGCTTCTTCGGCTGGATTCCGCTGCTGGGCCTGTTCTCACCTCCATTCGTGGGCGCCCTGGCCCTGATTCTGCTGTTCGGCCGCAACGGCCTGATCACCAGCCAGCTGCTGGGGTTGGACGTAAGCCTTTACGGCTGGCACGGCGTCTGGTTCGCCCAGACCCTGGCGTTCTTCCCGCTTGCCTACCTGGTGCTGGTGGGCGTGCTGCAGAGGGTGCCCAGCACCCTGGAGCAGGCGGCTGCCGGCTATGGCGCCAACAGCTTCAGCGTGCTGCGCACCGTGACGCTGCCGCTGGCACTGCCGGGCACACTGGCGGCCATGCTGTTCGTTTCCCTGAGCGTCCTGAGTGACTTCGGCACTCCCATGCTGCTTGGTGGCCGTTTCCGGGTGCTGGCCACGGAAGCGTACAACCGGGTGGCGGGCTGGGGTGATCTGCAGACTGGCGCAGCCCTCGGACTGGTACTGCTGGTTCCGGCCCTGGTCATCTATGTGCTGCAGCTGCGGTCGGCCGCAGGCGACCGGTTTGCGACAGTCGGCAGCCGCGTCAGCTTCGACCGTCCGCTGCCGCTGCCGGCGTACGCGCGCTGGGGCCTGTTCGCGCTGTGCAGCCTGGTTGCGGTCCTGCTGATCGCCAAGCTGCTGGCCATCGTCACCGGCGGACTGGCCAACGTCTGGGCATTCGACTACACCCCGACTTTCCGGCACTTCAGCTGGGTGGTCAGCCGCGGTGATGATCTGGCAAACACAATGCTGCTGGCACCACTGGCCGCACTCCTGTGTGCCGCAGTGTCACTCGTGGCGGCCTTCCTGGTGCATGCAGCCCGGGTGCGCGGCCGCTCGCTGCTTGACCTCACCACGCTGCTGCCCGCAGCAATCCCGGGTACGCTGCTGGGCATCGCCTACGTACTCGCGTTCAACGACGGGCCGCTGAAACTGACCGGGAGCCCGTTGCTTATAGTTATTGCGATGGCTGTCGGATCCCTGCCCACTGCATACCGCATCTGTGCGGCCGCGCTGGTCCAGGTGCGCCGCTCACTTTACGAGGCGGCCAGCAACCTGGGTGCCGGCTGGGGCCGTGTCCTGATTGACATTGGCGTCCCGCTTCTGCGCGGACCGCTGGCGAGCGCCACCATGCTGGTGTTCATCCAGTCACTGGGCACGCTGAGCGCCGTCATTTTTCTGGTTTCGCCCGGCCGCAATCTGGCCAGCGTGTCAATACTCAACCTTGCTGAGGAAGGCTACTGGGGTGGCGCGGCCGCCCTCGCCACCGTGCTCATGTTCACAGGAGCGGCGGTACTCGTGCTGGCCCGGCTGCTGCTTGGCCGCAGTTTCCGGCCCTTCGAGCGCCTGTGACCAACACCGGGCAGGGCCGGCTGGAACTGGCTCAGGTAACCAGACGTTTCGGCGGCGTCCGTGCCGTCGATGCGCTGAGCCTGGATATCGCACCCGGCAAAATCACCACGCTGCTCGGCCCCAGCGGCTGCGGCAAGACCACTGCGCTGCGCATCATTGCCGGCTTCCTGGATGCTGATGCCGGGGACGTGCTGCTCGATGGACAGTCCCTCCTGGGACTGCCGCCGTTCAGGCGTGACACGGCAATGGTGTTCCAGGACTATGCGCTGTTCCCGCACATGAATGTCGCGCAGAACGTCAGTTACGGGCTGCGCCAGCGGCGGATCAATGCCGCGGAGTCCCGCAGGCGCGTCGGCGAGCTGCTGGAGTTCCTGCAGCTTGATTCGTTCAGCGGACGCATGCCACACGAGCTCTC
>CAZPLV010000031.1:0-15944 GCA_964587295.1 uncultured bacterium | reverse complement strand
ACGTCGGTTTTCAGGTTGTTATTTTCCTCGCGGGATTGCTTGGCATCCCCCGCTCCTATTACGAAGCGGCACGGATTGACGGGGCCAACGGCTGGCAGATTTTCTGGCGCATCACGCTGCCGCTGCTGAACCCGGTGCTCCTTTTCTCCCTGGTCATCTCGACCATCGCCTCACTGCAGCTGTTTGACCAGGTCATCAACATCAACTTCACCGATCAGGGCGGACCACTGAACAGCACCCTGACCGTGGCGGTTTACATGTACCAGGAGGCCTTCGAGCGTGCCCGCATGGGTTACGCCGCAGCGGTGACCGTGCTGCTGTTCGGCATCATTCTGGTCATCACCATGATTCAGATCCGTTTCCTGAACCGGAGGGTTGAGTACTGATGGCGACTGCCACCCCAGGCGCACCGTACCGGCGCCGCTTCCGTTTCAGGCCCGGCGCCTTCTTCAGCTATGTGGCACTCGTGATTCTTGGTGCCGCCATGGCTTTCCCGTTCCTGTGGATGATCCTCACGGCTTTCAAGAGTATCCGTGAGATTTTCGGCCTGAGCTTCTGGCCGGAGAACTGGACGCTGGCCAACTTCCAGGAAGTGCTGTTCCAGACGGAATTCCCGCGTTGGTTCCTGAACAGTTTCGTGGTTGCGAGCATCACCACCATATCGGTGCTGTTCTTCTGCGCCCTGGTGGGTTACACCCTTGCCCGCATGCGCTTCAAGGGCAAGGAAATAGTTTTCGTACTGATTCTGTCAACCATGATGATTCCGACGGAGATGCTGGTCATTCCCTGGTTCGTCATGTCAGCGGAGTACGGCTGGACCAACACATACTGGGGCATCATGTTCCCCGGCCTGATCACCGGCTTCGGCGTGTTCCTGCTGCGCCAGTTCTTCTCGACCCTGCCGGTCGACCTGTTTGACGCGGGCCGGCTCGATGGTCTGAGCGAGTGGGGACTGTTCTGGCGCGTTGGCCTGCCGCTGGTCGGCCCCGGCCTTTCCGCACTGGGCATCTTCACGTTCATTGGTAACTGGAACGCGTTCCTGTGGCCGCTGGTCGTCATCAGCGACCGGTCCATGCGCACGATTCCCGTGGGCACCGCCCTGTTCTCAGGTGAGGCCGCCACTGCTTACAACCTGATCATGGCGGCTTCGGCAATGGCGATCATTCCGGTACTGATCGTGTTCATCATCTTCCAGAAGCAGATTGTGGAGGGCGTTGTACTGACGGGGGTCAAGGGCTGAGCTGAGCGTCAGCTCCCTGCCCTGGCCTCCGCGCCATCTTCCTGTTCGTAACCGTATCCGTAGCCGTAACCGTAGCCTGCAGTGCTGCCCGGGCGCCCGGAGCTCCTGGTCACGTTGGTGGCAACCACGCCCAGCACATGCATGCCGAGTCGCTGCAGCAGTTCGAACGCGGCAGTGATGCTGCGGCGATCCGAGCCGGTGAGGCTGGCTGCAAAGATGATGCCGTTGGTGTGCGGTGCAATGGCGAGCGTGTCGGCGACCGGCAGGATTGGTGCCGAGTCGACGATAACCACGTCGTAATTGGGAGCCAGCCGGTCCATCAGGCGTTTGAAGCCGCGGTTGAGCAGCTCGGTCGCGTTTGAGGGACTCGTGAAAGTCGGAACGAGATCCATGCTGACGTCCGCATCAAAACGCAGCGTGACGGGCTTGAGGTCCTCATCGGGCACGAGCAGCATATCCGGCAGGGAATGATTTCCCTGCTGCGTAAGCCGATACTCAGTGTGCAGGATGGGTTTCCGCAGGTCCGCATCAATCAGCAGTGTCCGGTAGCCGTTGCGGGCGAAGCTTTCAGCCAGACTCATTGATACGCTGCTTTTACCCTGATTGGCGAGGTTGCCCGTCACCAGCAGCACTTTCGGATCCACGTCGGCGGTGGAGAACAGAACGTTGGTTCTGAGGTAACCGCTGGCTTCACGCGGCAGGCGCCGCTGACCGGTCTGCTTGGGAAACTCCGCCAGTACCGGGAAACCGCTGATGGCCTGCAGCTCCTCGGAGCTGCGGACTCCGGTATCCAGTGCACCACGGAGCAGCACAATTCCGTAAACAACGAAGACGGCGAGGACGAACGCCAGGGCCGCGTTTCGTAATGGACGCGGCGCTATCGGCGCCGTCGGAGCCAGCGCAGGTTCCATTATCTCCAGGGCACCCACGGCCGAATTGAGCAATGCACGGGCGGAATTCAGGGACACCGTCTGCTGGGCCCGCAGGGCGCCGAGACTCTCGCGCTGGGCGGACATTTCATCCCCGGTGCCGAGTTCGGCAAGCTGGGAGTCAAGCGACGCAAGCTGGCCTTCCAGGGTATCCACGATGGTCTGCAGGTTGCGGGTTGCGCGTTCAATGTCCCAGGCGAGCAGCTGGTCAGCTATGGCGTTTACCTGCGTGGCTGCCTCCGTAGCATCCTCTGCGCGGAAGTCCAGGTAGAGCATGCTGCTCAGGCGGTTTTCCTGAGTGCGTACGCTGAGCAATTTGTCGAAATCCTCAAGCGCCTGCGGGGTAACTTCGCTGAAGCCGAGCTCGCGCATGCTGGCCGCCAGTACGGGCGCACTGCGTGCGGCCTCACGATATGCATTCACGTCAATTGATGGTGCAGAAACGAGCGATACCCCGAATCTGTTCAATTCAGTGCTGGGTTGGCTGAGTATCATCGTGGCAGTGGCCTGATAGGTCGGGGGCTGCATCCGGGTGAGGAAGTAGGTTCCGGCGGCGGCTAAGGTACCCGCCAGCAATGCCCAGATGAATCCCCGTCTGATCAGCTCAAACAAGTCACGGAAACTGAGTTCCTGTTCGTTATCCACATTTGCTCCAATGAACTGAATCAATAGTCTCGCACAAACTGATGTATCTTACCGGTTCCGCCGGGAAAGCATCCTTGACCGGCTGAGATATCAGCTCAGCGTAGAACATCAGCGGACTGAGGCATAGAGCCAATCCCCTTCTGCGGCTTCAAGCAGGTCATGGTGCCGCCGTACATAGGTAATCCATGCGCGATAAACGCGGGTCTGCAGCCGCTGGACTTCCCGTTCGGCCCGGAGCGTGGCGGTCCGCAAGCGCTCACGTTCACGCTCGTCGGCCCCGGCAGGCAGACCGGCTTCAGCAAGCCGGTTCTCTTCCAGGGCAGCGGTTGCAGCCGCGGCTTCCAGTTCGGCCAGTCCGAGTTCTTCCGCGGCAAGCGCCGCGTCCTCGTGTGCGACGAGCCAGTCAGCCTGCAGGCTGAGCGCCACCACTTCCAGTTCCTCCCGTGCAAGCTCAATCTCATCCGCCAACTGAGGCAGATCTGAGAGCGAGTCGCCGATGGCGATGGTTGCGCTTACGCGCAGTTCGACCCTGGCGCGGCCGCCGGGATGGACTGTGCCGATACGGAGACCGGGACGACCAGCCATCAGTCCGGTCTCCAAATCCAGATCGATTCCTTCGCTGCGCACAGCCGCGCCCAGGCGGAAGTCCTGCAGCATGCCCGCGGCACCCGCTTCAAGGTAGCGGAGTTCAGCCTCAGCAACAGCCAGCTCCTGCTGGCGGTACAGCGACAGGTTCGACACCTGGGGCGCAGCAGGCACCTCAAAGCGCAAGGACCGGTAGCTGGCGACGCCGTTCAGACCGTAAGTGGCAGCAGCCTGTCGGGCCCGCTCTAGGTTCAGCCCGGCTGTCCTTGCTGCCAGTTCCGCCGCCTGCAGATTCAGAGCGTCATCTGCGGGCGAGCTGGCCAGTGCGGCCTCCGCACCGGCGAAAGCATCCTGTGCCAGCAGCAGGTCGGCATGGGCGAGCAGCGCTGAGCGCACTTCCAGTCGTCCGGCCCGCCCGTGGGCGCGCAACGCGCGTTCAAGTTTCAGTGCCCTTCTGAGTGACTGCAGCGGCTTCTCGCCAAACCGCACCTGCAGGGTTGTACTCAGCCGGGGATTGAACAGTTCGCTGAGGGGTTCATCAAGGTAGCGCCGGTAAAGAAGTGAGGGCCTGAGCGTGAAGGTCCACTCGAGCTGCTCCCAGGGGTCGCCCTCGCGCAGCGCCTGCTCGACAGCCCGCGCCGTATCTGCGCGGCCGGAGTCAAAGAGCAGCGCTGACTGCTGGTCATGTTCAGCCGCTGCTGTCTGCAGGCATAACAGCGCCGCGCCTAGAACCACAAACTGGCTCAGGCGCAGTCGGGAAGCTGCTGCCGGGCTACCGGTTTTCATGTTCCGGAAAGCTTAGCACGCGGATGAGGGATTTTGCTGCCGGGCTGCATCTGCCGGATGTTACCTTGATGCATGAAAACCCCCTGGCAGCGCAGACTGATGCAGTTCTGCGTGGTGATGATTGCGTGCATCGCTGCGCCTGTACTGGCGCAATCCGAAGAAGCTCCGCTTAGCCTGAGCAGCGGTGAAACCGAGATCGAACCGCCGATTCTCGTTTCGGCCGGACTCAGCACAGGCTTCCCTGGTTTCAACCGGTTTTCCGTGGCTGCCGCACTGCAGTACCGTTCGTTCGGCGCGCAGGTGAAGCTGGCGCCCACAGCCGCAGGAATGTATTTCGGAGTCACACTGCGTGGCTACGTTCCGGTCGGTGGGTTCGTTCCCATCTACGTGGGAGCCGGCGGAGGGGCCTACGGCGGAAGCAGTGAACTGCACCTTGTCCTGGGCGGGCACGTGCCGGTTGCCGAGCGTGTGCGGCTGGACGTTGAAGCCGGTGCGGCGCGGGTGGGCGGGATTGCCGGTTCCCAATGGCTGCCCTGGGTATCACTTGGTGTCAGCTACATCTTTCCGGTTTCGCAGGATTCGGTGAGTACACCTGTTTCGAGGCTGGGGAGCCGCCGCGGGTCGGGAGCCGCTGCCCAATGCACGGTTCACGGTGAGGACAGTCTTATGGTCGCCCTGGACAGAACCGTTGAGGATTTCATCAACAACGCCGCCGCCACGTACAGTGGCAGTTATACGGATCTTCAGTATGACGTCGCGGTTGACTCGGTCCGCATGGGCACCTCGAGTGCGACGGTCGCTTTGCGTTACAGCGGCTCGGTGAGGCGCCTACTCGGCGGCGGACGCGAGTCGGCCTCCGGCACGGCAACCGCCCAGTTCAGCTGGAATGGCTGCAACTGGCGGCGTACAGCGCTCAATTACTGAAGCGCTGCTGTGGTAGCCGTCATATGATGCGCTGATGCCGGAACGCCCACCAGAACAGGAGAAAAGCGCAAACCGGGGCGCACTGGTGCTGATGGGCGGAACGCTCGGCAGTCGCGTTACCGGGCTGCTGCGCAACTCGCTTCTGACCCAGCTGTTCAGCGCCGGCGTCAGTGACGCGTTCGTCACCGCTTTCAAGGTTCCCAACCTGTTCCGGGAGCTGCTGGCTGAGGGTGCACTTACCAATTCCTTTGTGCCGGCCTTCAGCAGGCTGGGGCGCGAGGAAGGCTCCAAACTGAGCGCGGCGCTGCTGGGCATGTTGCTGATCGTAAACGGCCTGCTGCTGGTTGCCGCCTGGCTCCTGGCGCCCTGGATCGCGAATCTCCTGATCGGCGATCCCGGTCTGGTGGATGTGGAACTGACCACCCGCCTGATCCGCATCGTTTTCCCGTTTCTGCTCACGATTTCACTGTCGGCGCTCGCCATGGGGCTGCTCAATGCGAGTGAGGAATTCCTGGCTCCCGCCTGGGCGCCCGTGGCCCTTAACGTGGTGACGGTAGCGATGATGGCGCTGTTCCCCGGGCAGGCCGTTCTGCTCGCCCTGGCGCATGTGCTCGGGGGACTGTTCCAGCTGCTGGTGCAGCTGCCCTCGCTGATCAGGCTGAAGCTGCTGCCGCGTGGCATAAGGCTGTGGCATCCCGCGCTTGCTGGTGTGCTGCTGCTGATGGTGCCGTTCGCAGTCACAAGCGGCGGCCGGCAGGTGCTGAACGTGGTTGCCTCCAACGTTGTCACCCGAATTGACGCGGGGGCGCAGACGGCCTTTTATAACGCCGACCTGTTCCTGAGCCTGGCGCTGGGCCTGTTCAGCATCTCGCCAGCTTTGGCGTATTACTCGCGACTGTCCGTGCTGGCCGCCAGCGAACCGGAGCGCGTGGCGCCGACGCTGTTGAGCGGCCTGCGGCTCATTACTTTCCTGACCGTGCCGGCGGGTTTGATGCTGTTCCTGCTGGCTGGTCCGGCGGTCGAGGTCGTGTTCAACTGGCGTTCGCTGATGGCCGGCGCGGTCACGGATCCGCGGCTGGCACTGTCGGTGGCTGCGACGGCGCCGCTGGGCTTCGCCGTGTTCCCGATGGGTCTGAACAACCTTCTGATCCGCACGTATTACATCCGCCAGCACGTGAGCGTGCCGGTGATCGTGACTCTGGCCACGCTGTCGCTGCAGGGCACGCTCTACGTGCTGCTGGCGCCGCGCCTGGGCCTTGCGGGTGTGGCCTGGGCGGCAGTTGTGGCCACCGGTCTGCAGCTGGTCGTGCTGTTGGTCCTGGTGAGCCGCCGCGAGCGCTTCGGGTTGGCTGCGCTGCTGAACGGCGCCGGACGGGTCTGGCTCGCGGCGGGCGTGGCTGCTGTCGCCGTGGGGGTGCTGCAGAGCCAGCTGCTGCTGCCCGAAGGCTGGTGGTGGCAGTTCAGCTGGCTGGCGCTCGCATTGGTGCTGTTCGGCGGCATTTACCTGGCTGGCTGCGTGCTGTTGCGCGTGCCGGAAGCAGCCGGACTCACTGCCCGGTTCATGCGGCGCCGCTGAGGGTAAGCTTCAGACATGACTGATTCCCCCGGGGCGCGCCTGACCAGCGCCGGCGAGGATTACCTGAAGGCCCTGTTCGAACTCGGCGGCGACAGGGTCCGTACCCAGCAGCTGGCGGAAGCGCTCGAGGTCAGCCCTGCGAGTGTGACGGGCATGCTGCGCAAGCTGGCCAGCCTGGGGCTGGTCGACCATGAACCGTACAGCGGCGCCACTCTCACGCCAGCAGGCCGCAAAGTGGCGCTGGAAACGATAAGGCACCACCGGCTCCTTGAGACGTACCTGAAAGAAGCGCTTGGTTACAGCTGGTTCGAGGTGCACGACGAGGCTGAAAAGCTTGAGCATCACATCAGCGAGGAATTCGAGGACCGCATCGCCGATGTGCTGGGTCATCCGGAGTTCGACCCGCATGGGGATCCGATTCCTGACCGCGCGGGTGTGCTGCCCGGTGAGCGGGGCGGTCCGCTTGCGTTCATGCCGGTGGGAGTGGAGCTGGAAGTGACCAGGATTGGCCGCCTGCCGGTTGAGCTGCTGCGGGAACTCGATGGCTGCGGCATCGTGCCCGGCAGTGTGGTGACTCTGGTCCGGCTGGAGCCTGATGGCTCGGCAACCGTGCGCGGCGACGCGGGTGAGCTGAGGCTGGCAGGGGATGCGGTTGCGCTGATTGGTGTCCGGCAGCTGGGCTGAAATTCTCTGGCGTGGGAACTGGTCCTGAACGGGCTGCTGACGACGTTCATACGACGTCAGTAACTGGCTGGGCATTTGCAAAGGGTGCGGGGGAATTGTGCCCGCCCGGGTACCGACGACGTGCATACAACGTCAGTAACCGGGCGGAGACCAATACGCACCACGCAAATTAAGGCAAAAGATTCAGAAGCGGCGGAAAATTACTGCAGCATTCTGCCCGCCGAACGCGAAGTTGCTGGACAGGGCGACGTCGACCTGCTGCTCACGCGGTTCGTTGGGGATGTAATCCAGGTCCAGCTCCGGATCCGGATCCATGTAGTTGCGGGTCGGTGGCAGGATGCCGGTGTGCAGCGCCTGTACGGTGGCGATTGCTTCCACACCGCCAGCGGCACCGAGCATGTGGCCGGTCATTGATTTGGTGCTGGAGATCGGCGGCACATTGCCGTCGCCGAAGACGGTTTTGTACGCCTGCGTTTCGATCAGGTCGTTCGCTTCGGTTGAGGTGCCGTGTGCGTTTATGTAGCCAACCTCGGATGCGTCGATCTTTGCTGAGCGGAGCGCCCAGTTGACCGAGCGGACGGCACCGACGCCACCGGGGGCCGGGGCGGTGATGTGGTACGCATCAGCACTGGTGGCAGCGCCAATCAGCTCTGCGTAGATGCGGGCGCCACGCTTCTTTGCGTGCTCAAGCTCCTCGAGGATGAGGATGCCTGCACCCTCGCCGGCCACGAAGCCGTCGCGGCTCCTCGTGAAGGGCCGGCTGGCGGTCTCGGGGCTGTCGTTGCGGGTTGACAGTGCCTTCATGACAGCGAAACCGCCAACGCCCATAGGGGTGATGCAGGCTTCGGAGCCGCCTGAGAACATGATGTCGGCGTCGCCCCGCTGGATCGTGTGGAAGGCGTCAGCCAGGGCGGTCGAGCCGCTGGCGCAGGCCGTGACAATCGAGCTGGACGGGCCGGTCAGGCCGTAGCGCATGGCCACCTGACCCGAACCCATGTTGGCGATGATCATCGGGATGAAGAACGGGGACAGCCTCATGGCGCCGCGCTCGAAGCGCGTCTTGGACTGCTCCTCCCAGGTCTGCAGACCGCCGATACCGGTGCCGATGGCGGTTCCGGTGCGTTCGCCGGCCACGTCGTCAGCACTCAGGCCGGCATCCTGAAGCGCCAGGTCCGCACCGATGATTGCCAGGTGCACGAAGCGGTCAATGCGCCTGGCTTCCTTGCGGTCCAGGTATGCGCTGACGTCCACATCGACTTCACCGGCAATATGGGTGGTCAGGTCTGACGCGTCGAAATGCGTGATGGGCCCGATGCCGTTCCTGACCTCGTGCTGCGCACGCAGGAACTCTTCAGCACCGATGCCAATCGGAGTTACGGGTCCGAGCCCGGTGACGACTACTCTTTTCATGCCTGTAATGTTATCCGCCAACCGGCTGGCACATAGTCAACCGGCTCGCAAACAGTGCCGTCAGGCACCGTCGCGAGTGCCCGAAGGAGCGTTACTGGTTTTCAGTGACGAAACTGACTGCGTCACCCACCGTGCGGATGCCTTCGGCCTGCTCATCGCTGATTTCGATGCCGAACTCGTCTTCCAGGCCCATGATCAGTTCGACCACGTCCAGTGAGTCAGCGCTCAGGTCCTCGATGAATGAAGCCTCAAGGGTGATGTCCCCGCGGTCTGCGTCCAGCTTGTCTGCGACAACGTCCTTGATTTTTTCTATGATTTGCTGCTCGTCCATGGGATGTCCTCCATCTGAAATTGGTGGCCTGGGATCAGGCAATACGGGCATGGGCCCAGACTGCGTGCGTGCACTCAGATAACAGAGTTTGCCGAGCCTCCGCGAATTGTACTACAGGCGGCGCACTATGCAACCTTCGGGCACTCAGTGCATCACCATTCCGCCGTCAATTGTGATCGTCTGGCCGTTGATGTAGCCGGCGTCCTCACCGGCCAGGAACGCTACCAGGGCTGCAACTTCCGTGGCCCTGCCGAAGCGGCCGGCCGGAATGCGGCTCAGGTACTGGTTTTTCAGGTCGTCAGCAAGCGCGTCTGTCATGTCGGATTCAATGAATCCCGGAGCAATGGCGTTGACGGTGATTCCGCGGCCCGCGTACTCCTGGGCCAGCGCCTTGCTCAGCCCGATAAGACCGGCTTTGGCCGCAACGTAGTTCGCCTGGCCGACGTTGCCCATCAGTGCCACCACGGAGCTGATATTGATGATGCGGCCGCCTTCGGCTCGCACCATGCCGCGCAGAGCCGCTTTGCTGAGGTGGAATGCCGAGCTGAGGTTGGTATCCAGCACCGCGTTCCAGTCAGCTTCCTTCATGCGCAGCGCCAGCGTGTCGCGGGTGATGCCGGCGTTGTTGACCAGCACGTCGAGCGAACCGAAGCTGCCGGTCACTTCCTTGATCAGGGCAGCGCAGGCTGCGGCGTCTGCCACGTCAGCCTTGAACACTTCGGCCTGACCGCCAGCCTGAGTGATCTGGGCGGCGACTTCCTCGGCCGGACCGGCGGAACTGACGTAGTGGACGGCTACCTTGAAGCCGTCTTCAGCCAGCCGCAGGGCGATCGAGCGGCCAAGGCCGCGGCTTGAGCCGGTTACCAGGGCGGTTTTCATGATTTCACCTCGAAAAGGGCAGCCTGCAGGCTTGCCATGTCCGTCACTGCGAAGGAAGTGACGTTATGCAGCGTGCGACCGGTCAGGCCAGTCAATACCTGGCCGCTGCCGAACTCAACCAGCTGCGTAACGCCGCTGTTCTGCAGGTGTTCGAGTGATTCGACCCAGCGGACCGCCGAGGTTACCTGCTCGGTGAGTCGCGCGGGAATCTGGCCGGTTTCGTGTTCGCGGGCGCTCACGTTGCTGAGTACCGGGAACTCCGGATCAGCAAAAGCGGTTGCCTGCAGCAGTGGTGCCAGCCGGTCGGCGGCGCCCTGCATCAGTGAACAGTGGAACGGTGCGGACACCTTCAGCGGAATGACCCGGCCGCCGAGCTCCTTCAGGGCAGCGGAAGCGGCCTGTACCGCGCCGGTTTCTCCGGAAATGACCGTCTGGGCCGGTGAGTTCAGGTTGGCGATTTCGGCCCTGCCGTCAACTTCGCTGAGTGCCGCGCGGATCTGCTGCGGATCGAGCTTCATGACGGCTGCCATCGCACCGACACCGGGCGCCACGGCGTCCTGCATGAAAGTGCCGCGCTGCCGCACCAGCTGCAGGGTGTCGGCCAGGGAAACGGCGCCACTGACGCACAGTGCGCTGAACTCGCCCAGGCTGTGCCCTGCTGCCACCTGCGGCGCCGGGCCACCGGCTTCAAGCCAGGCTGCCCAGGCTGCGGCTCCTGCTGCCACCAGAGCGGGCTGCTGGTTGGCTGTCAGCTGCAGTTGATCGGCCGGGCCCTCAAACATTAGTTCGAGCAGGCCGGGCAGGGTTGCTTCGGCTTCATTCAGGACCGCGCGGGCGGCCTTGCTGTTGTCATGAAAATCCCGGGCCATGCCCACTGTCTGTGAGCCCTGGCCCGGGAAAAGAGCTGCGAAATTCATTCAGAGACCCCAGGTGAGTACTGCCGACGCCCAGGTCAGGCCGGCGCCGAAGGTGACGAGCAGCAGGTTGTCACCCTTCCTGATGCGGCCCTCATCCAGCGCGGTGACTATGGCCAGCGGTATCGAGGCGGTGGAGTTGTTGCCGAATTCGTCGACGGTCACAACCACCTGCTCGCGCGGCAGCTTGAGTTTCTCGCGGGCGGCTTCGATGATGCGCAGGTTGGCCTGGTGTGGCACGAACAGGCTGATGTCGCCCGTGTCCATGCCGGCCTTCTCCACTGCGTCCAGTGTGGCGGTTTCCATCACCCGGACGGCGAACTTGTACACCTCGCGACCGTTCATGTAGAGCGATTCGGACAGTTCCGTGCCGTCAGGCAGTTTCTCGCCGACGCTCCTCATATGCAGGTGCTGCGCGCCAGTGCCGTCAGTGCCGGTGATCAGTGCCTTCAGGCCGTAAGCCTCGTCCACGCGTTCGATGATGGCTGCGCCCGCTCCGTCGCCGAACAGTACGGCGGTCGAGCGGTCCTCCCAGTCAACGATCTTGGTGAGTGCCTCAGCGCCGATGACCAGGACCTTGTCGTGCCGGCCGGACTCGACCAGACCGGTCGCGACGTTCAGGCCGTACAGCCAGCCGGGGCAGGCTGCGAGCAGATCGAATGCGGCTGCTTTCAGGCCGAATTCAGCCTGGACCAGCGCTGCAGTCGACGGGAACAGGGCATCGGGCGTGTTGGTGGCCACAATGACCATGTCCACGCCTTCCAGTGCCTGCTCGCCGTAACGGCGCACCAGGTCACGGACGCTGGCCATGGCGAGGTCCGAGGTGTATTCGTCCTCGGCTGCAATATGGCGGCGATGGATACCGGTGCGGGAGACAATCCACTCATCGCTGGTATCCATCATCTTTTCCAGGTCGAAGTTGCTCAGGACCTGTTCTGGGGCGTAGGCACCGATTGCGGTGAGCCCCGCTCTGGTTTTACTCATCTCGTTATGACCGGCCCGCGCCCAGGCGCCGGGCGGTCAGTCGACAGCCAGAACCCGGCGACCGTCGTAGTAACCGCAGGACGGGCAGACGGTATGGGGAACTGTCATCTCGCTGCAGTTCTTGCAGGCGGCCAGCGTGGGTGCAGTCAGGTAATCGTGGGCCCGACGTGAGTCACGCTTGGCGCGTGAGGTGCGCTTCTTGGGTACGGGGTGCTTTGCCATTTTTCTTCCTTACTCCTCTGTCGACTCGATGTCGAAATCCTTCAGTGATGCGAACGGCGAGGCGCCGTCCTCCGCTGCCGTCTCCTGATCCGTACCGTACTTGCCGGCAAGGTCCTCGCAGTCGGGGTCACCGTCAGGGTGAGCGACTGTGATCGGCCGGTCCACGGTGAATACATCCGTGAGCAGGACAGCGAAGTCAACTTCGGGGCGCCCGAACTCGAGCACCTCGTCGTCGTTCTCGTCCAGCCGGATGTTCAGTTCCGCAACTGAAGGGACGAACTCCATGGAGTACATGAGGTCCGACTTCCAGCCGACTTCGAGCGGCTTCAGGCAGCGCCGGCATGGCATCAGCGCCTTACCGGTGATTGTGCCCGTAAGCAGGAACTCGTCGTCACCAACGGAACGGATCACCAGACGGTAATCCAGCGGTTTCTGTACCTCAAGATCGTCAGCAAGCTGAACGACTTCAGGCAGATAGTGCCCACTGGCCTCAACTTCCCCGAGTGCATGCGGGTCATTGCGGAGCAGGCGCGACAGATTTACAATTACGTCCTGCTTCGAAACCATCCTTGTAGAGTATAGGTACGGACCCGGGGGCTGTCAAGGACAAAGATAACGTTGCCGGCGCATTTCACCCGCGCTTGGGCAGGAGGATTATACTGTCCCTCCACGGGAACGTGAAATCAGGATCAGGAGTGCAGCCGGTGGCGGTGAAGCAGGTGCATAAAACCAGGATTGCTGCAATCGATGACGATCACGGCATTCTCAGGCTGGTGAGCCTGGCGCTGGAACCCGAATTCGAAGTGATTGAGTACAGTGATCCGCGCACGGCGCTGGAGGCTTTCGAGAACGGGGAAATTCCTGATCTGGTTGTGTCTGACGTGATGATGCCGCAGATGGTCGGTTTCGACCTGCACGAGCGGGCCCGTCTGCTGCCGCAGATGCGCTCGGTGCCGTTCCTGTTCCTGTCGGCGATGAGCGACCGGATTCATCAGCGCCGGGCCATGAGTCAGGGCGCGGACGATTACATCACCAAGCCATTCCGGCCTGAGGAGCTGCGTGACGCAGTGAACATCAGGCTCAAGCGGGCAAGCACGCTGCGCAAGGGCGACTCGATACTCGAGATAGCCAGCCTGGGCGGCCTGAGCCTGAGTTTCGGCGGCCGCAGGCTGCAGTGGGAAGCCCACAATGCGGTGACCCTGCTGCTGTATCTGCTGCAGGTGGGCCGCATGATCGCGTTGCGTGACGTGCAGACAGGCCTGTGGTCAGACAATGTGCAGCCGAACACCGTGCGGGTGCTGATCAACCGGGCGCGGCGCATGCTTGACGGCATCGCTGAGATTCGCGTGCAGGATGAAACGGCCTATCTGGACCTCGACCACCCGGTCAGCTGGGACGCCCGTTCGTTTGAGGACGCGGCACTGAGCGCCATGGCTAACTCCGATCCGCTCAGGGTCGAGTCTGCGCTGAAGCTGTATCCGGGCGAGTTTTTGCCGGATTACGACTCACCCTGGGTCGATGGTCAGCGGGCGCATTACGAGAACCTGTACCTGGGACTGCTCGACGCCGCGGTGGAGCTGGCCGGGACAGAGTCTGACGCTGCCAGTGCCCGGGCGCGACTCGAGGCGTGGTACGGCAACTGAGGCAGGGCACTACCTCTCTGTATACTCAGAATTCATGTTCCAGGTCATTCCGGCAGTTGATATTCAGCAGGGCAGGGCAGTCAGGCTTTTTGAGGGCGATCCCAGGCGCGAAACCGTTTATTTCGAGAAACCAGTGGACGCGGCCCGTCACTGGGTGAGCCTGGGTGCGGAAATGCTGCACCTGGTGGACCTGGATGCGGCCCTCGGGGTCGGCAACAACCGCCAGCACATCAGTGAGATTGCCGCTATGGGCGTTGCGGTTGAACTCGGTGGCGGAATCCGCAGCGCCGAAGTCGCCCGCGAGTGGCTTGAAACAGTGAACCGCGTCATTCTGGGCACAGCCGCCATTACCCAGCCGGAACTGACCGTTCAGCTGCTCGAGGAGTTCGGTCCCGAGCGTATCGTCGTTTCACTCGACGCGCGCGATGGCCTGGTGGCTATCAAGGGCTGGACCGAGACCAGCACCGTGAATGCCTTCGGGCTGGCCGGCAGCCTGGCGGAGCAGGGCCTGAAGACGCTCATATATACCGACGTCACCCGCGACGGCACCATGCTGGGCGTGAACGCGGAACCCGTCGAGCTCATGCGCGCAGCATTCCCGCATGAGCTGATTGCCGGGGGTGGCGTGGCTACTGATGCCGACCTCGACCTGTACGGCCGGCTCGGCCTGGACGGGGCGATTGTCGGCCGGGCACTGTACGAAGGGACAATCACCTATCCCCGAACTGCCTGAGGTCGAAACGGTCCGGCGGGAGCTTGATCCCTGGCTGACGGGCCGTTTCGTGACCGCCGCCCGGCTTGAGCAGGCGCAGGCCGGCCCGAAGTACCGCAACCTGGAGCGGCTGGCAGGCCAGCAGATTGCAGCTGTCGAGCGGCGCGGCAAGTTTCTGGTGCTGCCGCTTGAGCGCTCGGGGCAGCGACTCGATGACCTGATAATCCACCTGGGCATGACCGGTGTTATCAGTGCGGCAAGCCCGGCGCGGCCGCAGCATCTGCGCGTGAGCCTGCAACTGTCAGATGGTGGCCGCCCGCCGGTGATGCTGGGACAGGAGCAGCCCGGAGGCGAGCGGCTCTACTTCTCCGACATCCGCCGCTTCGGCCGTTTCATGGTCACCTCCGCCGGTGATTACCGTGAGTTGCCGACGCTGCATGCGATGGGCCCTGAGCCGCTGGGGACGGATTTCACCGTCCAATCGCTGGCCGCCGCCCTGGCGCGTTCGGGCACTGCGCTCAAGACGTACCTGCTCAGCCAGAAGCCGGTGGCGGGTCTGGGTAACATTTATGTCGATGAAGCCCTGTGGCGGGTCGGACTGCATCCGCTGCAGCCGGCCCGTGACGTAGCGGAGGAGAAACTGGCAGGGCTTCACGCGGCAATCCGTGATGTGCTGCAGGAGAGCATCGAGGCTGAGGGCACTACGCTGAGCGACTACCGGCTGGTGAGTGGCGGCGATGGCGCTTTCCAGAACCGGCTGCAGGCTTACGGCCGCAGCGGCGAACCGTGCCTCAGATGCGGCACCACCCTGGAGCGGCTGGTGATCGGCGGCCGCAGCACGCACTACTGTCCGCAGTGCCAGCAGCCCGGTACGCGGTAATGTGCCAGTCATGCATGTGACAGAAATACAGGTCCGCTTCGGCGATACCGACGCACTCGGCCACGTGAACAACGCAGTGTTTGCAACTTACGCGGAAACAGCACGGATAGCCTACTTCCGGGAGCAGGCCGGAATGTACTCGGTGCCGGGCGAAGTCGCTGGCTTCATCCTGGCGCGGCTGGCAATCGATTTCAGGTCCCAGGTGCGACTCGGCCAGAAGGTCACGGTTCAGACGGGCATCGCGCGGATCGGCAGCTCGAGCCTCACCATGCGGCAGCAGGTCATGGCCGACGGTGTTGTCGCGGCCGATATCGAGGCTGTGGCCGTCAGTTTTGACTACGAGAAACAGCGTCCGGTACGCATTCCCCAGCACATCCGTGAACTGGCTGAGCGGCAGCTGCAGGAGCCAGGTTAGCAGACCAGTACCATAACCGCACGGCGGGCTGTATAGTTCGCTGGTGAACGACGCCGGCGTGACTGCCGCAACCCCCGAAAAACCGACCACCCCACCCGAAATAAGGCGCACCATGCGCCTGTCGGTAGTTGAGGGTGGACTGGCGCAAATCTTCCTCAACTGGACCACCGGCAGCGTGCTGACCG
>CAZPLV010000030.1:0-16156 GCA_964587295.1 uncultured bacterium | reverse complement strand
CTGACAGCTTCTGGGAGTTCGGCAGCACCATCTTCGAGCGGATGCAGGCCTGGGCCGTGCTGCCGGAGACCGGTCCCTATTTCATCGGCCTCGCTTCCGAACAGGGTTTTGACACGACCGGCATGAGTGAATGCCTGGACAACCGCGACCATCTTGAGTACATCCGCGCCAGTTACGACAATGCCGTGCAGCAGCTCGGTGTGACCGGCACGCCCACAACGTTCGTGGACGGAATCCGTGTCGGCGCATGGAACGTCGGAGCAGCATACGAGGAACTGATTAATCTGCTCGACGCGAGGAACACGGGGCTCTGAGCATGGAACCGGTACAGCCATGAACCTGGCTGACTGGCTGGTGCCGCTGGCCGTCAGTCTGCCATTCCTGCTTGCGCTGCCGGCGGTTTACCTTGGCAAGGCAATGAAGGCGGGAGCCGGACGCGTACTGGCCCTGGCCTTCGTGCCGGCACTCGCGCTGCTCGTCTTCGCACCGCAGGCAATTGACGGTGAACCCGTGCTGGTCAACCTGAACTGGGTGCCGGCAATCAACCTTAGCCTGAGTTTCAGCCTGGACGGATTCTCCATACTGTTCGCGCTGATTGTGGCCGGTATCGGCCTGCTCGTCATGTTCTATGCCGCGGCCTATCTGGGCAAGGGCGAACGGACCGGCCGGTTCTATGCCTATCTGCTGCTGTTCGGCGGGGCGATGCTGGGACTGGTGCTGACCGACAACCTGGTCGCACTGTTCGTGTTCTGGGAAATGACCTCAATCTGCTCGTTCCTGCTCATCGGTTTCTGGGACAGCCGCAAGGCATCGCAGGACGGTGCCCTCAAGGCGCTGCTGGTCACCTACCTCGGCGGCATGGCCCTGATGGCAGCGATGATCCTGACGGGCATCAATGCCGAAACCTGGAGCCTGTCCGCAATCGACTTCGTACAGCTGCAGGAAAGCGCCGCGTTCCCCTGGATTGTCGGCCTGCTGCTTCTGGCTGCCTTCACCAAATCCGCACAGCTGCCGTTCCACCTGTGGCTGCCCACCGCAATGGAAGCGCCGACTCCCGTCTCGGCCTACCTGCATTCGGCAACCATGGTCAAGGCCGGCATCATCCTCATGGCCAAGTTCAACCCGCTGTTCGCCGGCACCGTTTTCGGGGACATCACGATGTATGTGGGGCTGGTGACCATGCTGTTCGGCGGCTGGCTGGCGTTGAGGCAGACTGACCTCAAGGCCCTGCTGGCCTACTCGACCGTGTCGCAGCTGGGTCTCCTCACTGCACTGCTGGGCGCGGGTGACACGTTCGGCGCCACAGTTCACCTCGTCAACCACGCTGTCTTCAAGGCCGCACTGTTCATGGTCGTCGGCATCATCGATCACCAGACCGGCTCGCGTGACCTGCGGGTACTGTCCGGCCTGGGCCGGGTGCTGCCCTGGTCGGCCGCCATCGCCGTGATCGCCGGAATTTCGATGGCCGGCGTACCGCCGATGGGCGGCTTCATCAGCAAGGAACTGTTCATCGGCCAGATGCTGGAGCAGGGCAACATCGCCCTTGCCATCGCAGTCGTCGGCAGTGCCTTCACCTTTGCCTACACGCTGCGTTTCTCCAGGGTGTTCTTCGGACCCCTGAGCCTGCCCAGGGAAGAGGACTTCAAGCCGGCCGGCATGAACCTCGTTGCCCCGGCCATTCCGCTGGCGCTGCTGGTGTTTCTGTTCGGCATCTTCCCGTGGGAGGACACGCTCGCTTCGTTCTTCACCCGACTGGCCCAGCCTTTCTTCGGTTATGACCTGCACCCGCTGACGCTGTGGCACGGCTTCACACCGGCGCTCTATCTCAGCATCGGCGGCTGGATCGGCGGCAGCCTGATTTACGCATTCGGCAGCCACGTCAGGCGGCTGCAGGCGGCCATCACGCCGCGCTGGAATGCCAACACGGTCTATTACGGACTCGTGCGTGGACTGGTTGAACTGGCCGAATGGGTCACCCGTGCAACCCAGGGGGCGAACTTCGCCACCCACCTGCGCCTGATCCTCATCACCACTGCCCTCATCGGACTCAGCCTCGGCACCCGCTATCTGCCCACTGAATTCACGGCGCTTTCGCCTTCAATGTGGATCGCGGTGACGCTGACGGTCGTCGGTACTGTCGGGATGATCACCGCCCGCTCGCGCATCACCATCCTGGTGTTCATGAGCGCAATCGGACTTGGCACCACGCTGCTGTACGTGCTGTTCCGCGCACCTGACCTGGCGCTGACCCAGCTCCTGATCGAAACGGTGACCATAATCCTGTTCCTGTCCGGATTCCGTTTCCTGCCGCGGCTCAAGCGTTACCGCCGGCCGGCAATCGTGGGTGGGGCGGACGCCCTGATCGGAGCCGGCGTGGGCCTGGCCGTGGCAGTGATGCTGCTGGCAGTGCAGACACCTGTCGCCGAACGGCTCAAGGACTTCTACCTTTCCTTCAGCAAGAGTGTCGCCGGCGGCGACAACGTCGTCAATGTGATGCTCGTCGACTTCCGTGGTTTCGACACCATGGGTGAAATCACGGTGCTGGTGATCGTCGCAGTAAGCATCTATGCTCTGCTGCGGCTGCGCACGCGGCCACCGGGAGAACCGGAAGCCAAGAGCCTCGAGGAGGAGAACCAGTGATCCAGGCAGAGATTTTCTTCCGGACACTGTCCACCCCGATTGTTTTCGCGCTGGTTGCGCTGGGAGTACATTACTTCCTGCGCGGACACAACGCACCGGGTGGCGGCTTCATCGCCGGACTTATCGTGGCGGTGGCAGCCCTGCTGACCCGCATGGCCGCACAGCGCGGCCTGCTGCTGGTACGCCCCAGGGTTCTGATGCCCGTGGGAGTGCTGCTGGCGCTTGTGACCGGCGTCGTGCCGGTGTTCTTCGGCTACCCCTTCCTGAAGGGCTGGCACGGTGTGGTGGACCTTCCGCTCATCGGGCCAGTGGAACTTGCTTCGGCAATGCCGTTTGATGCCGGGGTTTTTCTCGTGGTGATCGGTGCCACCCTGACTATCATCGACCTCCTGGCGGATGACAGCGAGCTTGCCCGCCTCGGTCTCGATGAGGACACCGAGAAGGAACTGGAAGGTGCGGAGATAGAAGTACAGCCTGAATCAGAAGGGGAGGAGGCCTGACATGGAGCTTGTTCTGCCCCTGCTCATTGGCATCCTCATCGGCGGCGGTGTCTACATGCTGCTGGCACGTGCCCTCATCCGCATGATTGTCGGCATCAGCCTGATTTCCTACGGCATAAACCTGAGCATCCTGTTTGCCGGCTCCGGTTTCGACATGTCGAGCCCGCCGCTGCTGAACCTGCCGGGTCCCTATGTCGATCCGCTGCCGCAGGCTCTGATCCTCACCGCCATCGTCATCGGATTCGGCACCACAGCGTTCCTGCTGGTCGTGGCCATCAAGGCTTACCAGGCCACCCAGACCGACCATGTGCAGGAGCTGGCCGAACGGCCAGATCCGGTGCTGCCGCCGGTTGAGTACGCGGACCCCGAGCAGCCCTCCATCTCGCCTGAAGCCGGCTCGCCCGGTGACCTGTCGTCAGACAACGGTGAGACCGGAACCGAACAGGAAGAGACGGTTGCCGAGCTGAATCCTGACGATATCGACTGGAGTGCCGGATGAACCTGATTCTGTTCCCGGTGCTCATACCGCTGCTTGGTGCCGCCGTCCTCATGCTTCTGCGCAAGCCGCGGCCCCGCTTTCTGCTGGCGGCAGTGACCGCGGTTGCAACGCTGGCGGTGAACACCGTCATTGCAGTCCGCGTGCTCAGCGGTGAGGTGCTGGCGATAACGCTGGCCGACTGGCCGGCGCCCTACGGGATTTCGGTTGTTGTTGACGGCCTGAGTGCCACCATGCTGATGCTCTCGGGCATTGCCGGGCTGCTGACCGTGTTCTTTGTGGACGCCAGCCTGCACGCCGGACCGAAACGCGGCTACGGCAGCCTGCTCAACCGTGCGCGGGAACTGTTCGGCGCCCACGCCCTGTTCCAGTTCCTGTTCGTGGGCGTGAACCTGTCCTTCCTGACGGCTGACGTGTTCAACCTGTTCGTGGCGTTCGAGATCATGCTCATCGCCTCGTACGGCCTGCTCCTGCTGGGCGGTGAGCTGCCCCAGCTGCGCGAGGGCCTCAAGTACGTTGTCATCAACCTTGTCTCCTCGACACTGTTCGTGGGTGCCGCCGGCCTGGTGTACGGCCTGTTCGGGACACTGAACATGGCCGACATCGGCATGCGCGTCGCAGAGCACGGTCCTGATCCGCGCGTCACGGCCGTGGCAATGATGATGGCGCTGGTGTTCGCCACCAAGACGGCAATCTTCCCGTTCGGATTCTGGCTGCCGAACAGCTATCCGGTGCCGATGTCGGCTGCCAGCGCATTCTTTGCCGCCATGCTCACGAAAGTGGGTGCGTACGCGCTGATCCGGATGTTCACGCTCATGTTCCCGGAGGAGATCCTGGCGCAGCAGATCATCATGATGCTTGCGGCCGCCACGGTTCTGATCGGTGCCCTCGGGGCAGTTGCCCGGCACCGCTGGCGCCACATCACCTCGTTCATGAACGTGGCCAGCATCTCGCTGGTCGTCATTGCCGCGATGGCAGGCACGCACGCCAGCCTGAGCGCAGCCGTATATTACCTGATCAACTCCGTTCTGGTCGTGTTCGCACTGTTCCTGATTGCGGCACTGGCAGAACGGTTGTCAGGCCCGAACACCCTGCAGCAGGGCCATCTGGCACTTTACCCGTGGCTTGGAGTCGGCTTCTTCGTTGTGATGCTGGCCATGGCAGGCCTGCCGCCGACGAGCGGTTTCATCGGCAAATTCGCGGTGGCCGGCTCGCTGCTGGGCCAGGGCACCTGGCTGACGGTGACCGCCGCAGTTGCGGTAATCGGTTCAGGCATCGTGCTGCTCTATGCCGGGGTGCAGGTGTGGATGAGCTACTTCTGGGGTGACCCGGGACGGCTGCGCAAGGCGGATCTGCCAGGGCCGATGGCGCTTGTCACGATTCTGGCGGTTGCCCTCGTGGCGCTTCTTCCTGTGGTTAGCGGACCCGTCTTTGAGCTGGCCGGTCAGGTTGCCGCGGCACTCGACGGCAACGCCGGCTATCTGGCGGCCATGTTCCCGGACGGTAATCCGGCTCTGGGAGGCAACTGATGGGAGAGGTTATTGCGCTCGTTTCAGTCGCTCTTCTGTGGAGCTTCCTCAATGGTGAGCTGAGCTGGGGCAACGTCCTGTTCGGCCTGCTGCTGGGGATGCTGATGCTGTCCGTGATGGAGCGCAACGTCAAACGCAGCCTGCCGCGGCGCGCCCGGGGCGTCGTCCGCTTTGCCCTCGCCTTCCTGCTGGAAATGGTCAAGGCGGGCATCCTGAACACCCGACTCGCCCTGTCCGTCCGTCCCCGTTTCCACCCGCACATCGTTGCGGTGCCACTGAGTGTGAAGTCCGATGCAGCAATCGCCCTGCTGGGCCTGGCGATTTCCCTCATTCCGGGCACCGTGCCGATGGCCATCTCGAGTGACAAGCGCCACATGTACTGTCACGCAGTGAACCTGCGCAATCCGGATGACCAGCGCAAGGGCATCCACCGGATCGAGGCCCTCATCCTGGAGTTCATGGAATGAATACCGGAAAGGAGCACCGCTGATGGTTGTCGACATCGCCTTTGGCTGCATAATCCTGGCGCTGTTCATCGCCATACTGCGGATCATCCGGGGACCCACGCTCGGTGACCGCATTGCCGCCCTTGACTTCCTGGGAGTCGGCCTGGCTGTACTCATCGTGCTGCTCGCCATGCGGACCGGCTTCACCGCCTACCTTGATGCTGCCCTGATCGTGTCCATCCTCGGCTTCCTGAGTACGGTGGCGCTCACCAGGTACATCCTGTCGAGAGGAATGCAGAAATGATCAGGACCCTCAGTATGCTGGTACTGCTCGGGCTCACAGCGCTGTCACTCGCTCAGGAGGACCTGGCCACTGTCCCCGATGTGGTGCGCATTGAAGGCAACATCATCGCCGAAGTGCTCATCCTGTTCGGCTGCTTCTTCATACTCATCTCGGCCATCGGGATGCTGCGCTTCCCGGATGTATACACCCGCCTGCACGCCAGTACCAAGCTGGTGACACTTGGCGGGCTCGGTGTGTTCGGCGGCGCTGCCCTGGCATTCCAGCCGGTTGGCGCCTGGGAACGGGTTCTGCTGATATTCGCGTTCTTCTTCCTGACCGCGCCGCTGTCGGGTTACATGATTGCCCGCTCTTCGTACCTGCTGGGACTGCGCATGTACACCGAGGACACAAGTGAGGACGAGTGGGGTGCCCACGGCAGCATGGCCGTTGAAGACAGCGAACTGGCCGGGGAACTTGGGCAGGAACCGCGCGACAATGTTGTAAGCTGAAACCCAATGCAGGAATATCCAAGCCTGGTCTGGCACCTTAAGAACACGCAGCTGTTCGAGGACCTGTCAGCTGACGAAATTGAGCAGCTGGCGGCCATCACGCCCTATAAGCACTTCCGGGCGGGGGAAATCATCTTCCATATGGAGGATCCGGCTGATGCGCTGTATTTCGTGCGCGAGGGCATGGTCAAGATTTCCATGTATTTCCCGAACGGCAAGGAAATGATTCTCGGTCTGCTTGGGCAGTATGACGTGTTTGGCGAACTGCTTCTGCTGCCGTCCGAACGCCGGCCCAACCAGGCCGAAGCGGTCGTTGACACCAAGCTGATCGTCATGCCGGAATCAGACTTTCAGCGGCTGCTGACGCAGCAGCCGCGCATCGCCATGAAGTTCCTGCAGATCGTGTCCACCAGACTGTGGCAGGCCCAGCAATGGCAGGCTGAAGTGGGCGCCTTCGACGCCCCCGGCCGCCTGGCGAATCTGCTGCTGAGACTGGCCAATGATTTCGGAACCGAAGGTGAACGCGGAACGGTCATCGACCTGAGCCTCACCCAGCAGGACCTGGCCAAGATGATCGGGGCCACCCGCGAGACAGTCAGCCACTGCCTGGCCCGCCTGCTTGAGTACGGCGCGGTGCGCCGCAGGCGTGCGCCCATCACGGTTAACACCGCCATCCTGCAGGAGTTTCTGGACGAAGCGAGTGAGTAATAAGAACTACGTGGTACTGACTGAGTTCGGTAACGTTCTGGTCAGCGTGAACCCCGCTGCCAAAAACGGTCTGGAAGCTGACCTGCTGGAGCTGACTACGGCCAGTGAAGCCGACCGGGCTGCGGCCGACTTCGAGACGCCCCTGCGTGCGTTTGCGGCCAAGATGGTCGATATCATCAACGGAGCGGGTTTCGAAGGGGTCGCCATGTCCGGCACCATGAGAGACCTGCTGGTGAAGGAAAAAGCGACCTCCGAACTGGGGCGGATCGAGCGCTGGGCACGCGAGAACCTCTGAACTTCAGCCCAGGTCAGTCGCTGTCCCCGTCATCGTCGTCATCATCAACAACCTCAGCCAGGTCCAGCAGCAGTTCCTTGTAAAGTCTGAGGCTGAAATCCCGTATGGCTACCCGCGCTTCCTCACCCGTCAGGTGACGGGGCAGGCGGCTGTCGGCAATCGTCAGTGTCTGGGCAAGCAGATCGTCATAGAGCGGCCAGGGGCCCTCGAAGCTGTCGTCGTCTTCCACCTCAGACTCTTCCGGGTTCTGTTCCCTTGCTTCCAGGACGCTCAGGGCCTCCTCGGCCGCGAGGCGTTCAGCCTCACGCTTAGTGCGGGCCAGACCCTTGCCAACGGTTTCCTCACCAAGCTGCACTTCCGCAGTGAAAACCTGGTCGTGTTTCGGTCCGCTGCCGCGGGTGGTGTATTCGGGGATGCCGAGGCCCAGGCGGACACTCGTTTCAGCCAGGGTGCTCTTGGCGTGAGCCATCAAATAGCCTCCATTGCTGTGCTCAACAGTAACACGGCCTGATGCTGTAGCATTGGTGGCATGACGCGACTGTTGCTTTGCGATGACCACGCAATGTTCCGCCAGGGCGTGAGGAGCATTCTGGAGACGGAGGAGGACTTCCGGATTATCGGTGAGGCCTCAACCGGGCGTGAAGCCATCCGTTATGCCCTTGAGACCAAGCCCGATGTGATCCTCATGGACATCCAGATGCCCGAACTCGACGGGGTGGCTGCCACGAAGGCGATTCTGGCCGAGAACCCCGATGCCCGGGTGATCATCCTGACGATGTACCGCCAGGACCGTTACGTGTTTGAGGCCATCAAGGTCGGTGCGCGCGGTTACCTGCTGAAGGATGCCGATGCCGAGGACCTGATTGATTCGATCCGGCGTGTTGCCGATGGTGAGGCGCTGCTGGACGCAGGCATGGCCGCGGAGATTCTGAACGAGTTCCGCAAGACCCGGGAACTGCCTGCCGATCCCGAGCACCGCCTGAGTGAACTGAGTGAACGCGAAGCAGACATCCTGCGGCTTCTGGCCCAGGGTCACGCAAACCAGCAGATTGCCGAGGCTCTCGAAATCAGCGAGAAAACCGTAAGGAACCGACTGTCAGAGATTTTTTCGAAGCTGCGCCTGAACAACCGCACCCAGGCCGCTCTCTATGCGCTCCGTGAGGGTATCGCCACCCTGCAGGACGGTAACTGAGTGCAGAGTGCGTCTGAAGTCGCGCGGATGATCGGCGAGCTCCTGCAGCAGATCTGCGAAGTACCTGCCCCCACATTCGAGGAAGAGGAACGGGCCGCGTTTATCGCCGGCCTGTGGCGTGAGGCCGGACTGACGGTTGAGGTTGACGACATCCACAACGTGTTCGCGGACACGGGTGTGGGGTCGGGCCCCAGGGTCCTGCTGGCTGCTCACAGCGATACGGTCTTTCCGGCCGGTACGGACGTCAGTGTGCAGCGCGCCGGTGGCCGCTGGCTGGCACCCGGCATCGGCGACAACAGCTCAAGCGTTGCGGTGCTCACCTACCTGGCCCGGCAGCTCGGCAGTCTGAACGGTCCGTTGCCGCGCCTGTACCTTGCCGCACCGGTAGGGGAGGAAGGCCGTGGTGACCTGCGCGGAATGAAGCGCCTGCTCGAGGACCATGCCGGCAAGTTCGACTACGTGATCGCCGTGGACGGCCATCTCGGCAGCATCGTTGACCGGGCGGTTGGTTCGAAGCGCTTTGAGTTCACTTTCAGGGCCCCGGGCGGGCATTCCTGGGGTGATTACCCCACCCCGAGCGCAGTGCATGCAATGGCTGAAGCCATGCATTCCCTCAACAGCCTGGAAGTGCCGGATTCACCCCGGTCGAGCTTCAATATCGGTACCGTGCGCGGTGGAACCAGTATCAACGCCATCGCGGAGACTGCGACTTTTGATCTCGATCTGCGCAGTGTTGACGGCGCGACCCTGTCCGCCATGGAGAAGTCCGCTCTGGAGCGCGTACGCGAGGCTGCGGCGAAGCACCGCGCCGAGGTTGAGGTCAGCCAGATCGGCGACCGCCCCGTGGCTGTCGTGGACAATTCGCAGCTGGTGCGACTGGCCGGCGCCGCCCTGGCTGAACATGGAATCAAGGCCCAGACCGCAGCCGGTTCAACTGACGCCAATGCTGCCCTGGCAGCCGGCCTTCCGGCGATCTGCTTCGGTGTGTACCGAGGTGGGGACGCCCACCGGCTCAGCGAGTGGATGGAGCCCGCCTCGCTCTCCGGTGGTTACGCGGTGTTGCTGTCGCTGGTTCAGGCCAGCGCAGAGCTGACTTCCTGAGCAGTGCCTCAGAGACGGATCAGCTGGTCGGTACCCTGCCGGGATTTCCTTGCATTCAGCGCCAGGGTGTCGACAAGTTCGTTCTGTTCATGACCTGAGTGTCCCCGGGTCCAGCGCCAGGTGACCTGGTGCCGGGCCGTAAGCTCAAGCAGCAGCTCCCACAGATCCTGATTCTTCACCGGCTGGCGACCCGCGGTCTGCCAGCCGTTTCTTTGCCACTTGGCCAACCAGCCGGCCGTGAAGGCGTTTTTCAGGTACTGGGAATCAGTGACTATAGTCACCTCACACGGTTCCGTCAGTGCTTCCAGGGCCCTGACGGCCGCGGTCAGCTCCATCCGGTTGTTGGTGGTGCCGCCTTCATAGCCGCTGACTTTGCGGCCCGAGCTGCCGAACTGCAGCAGGTAAGCCCAGCCGCCTTCGCCGGTTCTCGTTTCGCAGGAACCATCGGTCCAGACTGTTACTTGTTTGGTCACGGCTAACGATTATAAGCACGCACCGCGTGCCAGCCGGCCGGATGGCGTTACTCAAATGTTTCTCTAATACCTTTCTAACAACACCGTTTACCACGGTACAACCAGCTGGACTTGACATCCCGGTCTGAATGTTCCTATACTTTGAGGCAGGTAGTACAAATCATTGGTTACTACCCGATCGGGGGGGCGCTCCGATCCAGCCCACAGGGCTGACTCAGGAGGAATGGGTATGAACACCATCATCAGGGATCAGGAATTCCAGCACACAACTGTAGCAACAGGCGAGGAACTGACGATTCCGGGGCAGATGCTCCGCTTTCAGCGTCGTCAGACCCTCTATCACAATGGCGATCCGGCCAGGTCGGTCTTCCGGGTGCGTGACGGTCTTGTCCGCATCACCCGCATGACTCCCGAAGGCCGGGTTCTGACTGTCCGTCACGTTGAACCCGGTGACTTCTTCGGCGAGGAAGCATTCACTTCGACCGGCCGGCGCGATGAAATGGCCGAGGCACTGACCAACGCCGACATCGAAGCCATTGATCCGGCACTCATCAACCACCAGGACCTGTTTGCGATCACGCAGTCACTGTCGCACCAGATGCAGCGTCTCATGGATTACGAGTACCACCTGCAGACCGGCGACCTGAAGCAGCGCGTTGCCCGTTACCTGCTGCAGCTGGCGGAGACCCCGCTGGCCAGCACCGATGCTGAGGGCCAGGACGTGGTGGCAGCAACTCACGAGCTGATTGCCGAAGGCACTGCCAGCACCCGTGAGAGCGTGTCGAAAATCATCACCGAGCTGCGCTCGGCAGGGCTGATTGAATCCGGTTACCGCAGCATCGTGCTGCTCGACCAGGAAGCCCTCGACGAAGTAGCCCAGGGTTTCTGAACGACAAACAGCTGGTGCGGACCTCGGGCCGCATCAGCTGACTTGAATTCACAGGTTTACAGAGACAGTCCTTACGTGCAACCGGACGCTGCACGGGCAAAAGGGACTGTCTCTGTTCAGTTATTCAGTCAGGCAACTGTTCAAGGACTACCACCGCAGCCGCGTGATCGCGGGAGTGCGTGAGCGAGAGGTGCGCCACCAGACGCTCTGCCTCCATCTGGCTGCTGATCGCCTCAGAGAACGCCAGGCGCGGCTTGACCCCGTCACGCACAACCCAGACGTCCTGCCAGCCGTGACTCTGCGGCCAGCACTTCTGGAAGGCTTCCTTCGCTGCGAAGCGGGCGGCCACACTGGGCAGCGGGTCGGACTGGGAACGCACATAGGTGATTTCCTCGGCCGTGAAGTGCCGGTAGAGGAAGCGGCTCGGATGCTTCTGCCACACTTCCTTGATTCTGACCAGCTCAATCATGTCGATTCCGACAGCCCGGATCACTTTTCCACCGTCCGCATTCCGTCAGGCCCTGCCAGCAGTGCCTGATCGGCCATGCCAAGGAACAGGCCGTGCTCCACGACGCCCGTCACTGCCTTCAGCTGCTGCGCCAGCCGTCCGGCATCAAAGCCGCTTTCCACGGCAAAGTCCAGCACCAGGTTGCCGTTGTCGGTAACCACCGGCTGCCCGTCCGCCGCCAGGCGCAGCTCGCTGCTGCCGCCCAGCTGCCTGAGCCGCTCCCTGGTCGTCTCCATACCGAAGGGGAGCACCTCGACCGGCACCGGAGACTTCTCTCCCAGCTGGCGAACATGCTTGCTTTCATCCGCCACGATGATGAAGCGGCGGGCGGCGAGCGCTACCAGTTTTTCGCGGGCCATCGCCCCGCCGAGTCCCTTGATCAGCTGCAGTGAGTCCGTCACTTCGTCACAGCCGTCAATCGCCACGTCGACTCCGGCCGTGGAGAGCTCAGCGAGTCGGATGCCGTGCGTGCGTGCGAGCTGCGCCGTGGCCTCGGAAGTCGGCACGCCAAGTATGTCGGTCAGAGTGCCTTCCGCCAGCAGCCGTCCCAGTCCCTCAATGACAAACAGGGCTGTGCTGCCGGTTCCCAGACCGACAGTCATGCCCGATTCAATTTGCTGCAGCGCCGCCTCAGCTGCCTGTTTCTTCAGTCCAGCAGCAGCGTCACTCACGCCTGGCGAAGCTCCTCAAGCTGCCCGCGCAGCCGCTCGGCGTGGCCGGATGCCTTGACGTTGTAGAGGGCACTGGCAATATTGCCCTCGGGATCGATGATGAAAGTCGAGCGGGTGATGCCTGTGAGCGTCTTTCCGAACACCTGCTTCTCGCCCCACACTCCATAGGATTCCGCCAGGCTGTGATCCTCATCGCTGATGAGGGGGAAGTTCAGCGAGTGGTTCTCAATGAACCTGTGGTGCGACTCGAGGTCGTCGGGTGAAACACCGATAACCCGGGCGTCCAGCGCGGCCAGGTTGTCACGCAGGTCGCAAGCCTGCGTGGTGCAGCCGGGCGTTTCATCTTTCGGATAGAAATAGAGGACGACCCATTCACCGCGGAAATCCGCCAGGCCGATTTCGCCATCAGTCGAAGGAAGACGGAAATCCGGTGCAGTGTCGCCGCTGTTCAGCTTGCTTTCCATGCCTTCAAGTTTAGCCGATGACGCCCTGTCAGCGTGACTCACCGGCAGTTCACGGACCGGCAGTTACACTGGTCAGGTGACTGACCCCGGTGTGAAGTTCGTACTGGCCAGTGCCTCACCCCGCAGGCAACAGTTGCTGCAGGCGCTGGGCGCAAGCTTTCTCGTCCGGCCTGCAGAAGTCGATGAAACCGCGTTTGCTGATGAGGATCCCGCCGGGCTTGCCCTGCGCCTGGCCCGCAGCAAGGCGGAAGCCGTTTACGGCGCCCGGCCCGGACTGCCCGTTCTGGCGGCCGATACTGTCGTGGCACTGGACGGCCGCATCCTGGGCAAGCCTGCTGATCCCGCTGAGAACGCGCAGTTCATCCGTGAACTGTCCGGCCGCGAGCACCAGGTTGTGACCGGTCACGTTCTGCTCGGCCCCGGCGGCAGCCGCGAGGCAGCACCTGTGACCGTGCTGAGCTTCAGGGAACTCGAAGAGCAGGAAATACTGCGCTACGCCGCCAGCGGCGAGGGCCTGGACAAGGCGGGCGGCTATGGCCTGCAGGGCCTGGGCGGCGCTCTGGTGCAGGACATCTGCGGTTGCCACACGAACGTCATCGGACTCTCCCTGCCGGCGGTGCTGCACATGTTCCGGGAGCTGGGAGCCGGACTTGCATAAGCTCCAGCGTGCCTGGTTCACCTTCCTGGCGCTTGGCCTGCTGACCGTCGTTTTCAGCGGCCTGATAGGCCAGCCTCCGGCTGCACTGTCCTCCGCAGTGGCGCTGCCCCACAGCCTGCTGCACCGCGTTGGCACCAACCTGCGGCTGGCCGGCGGCGTGCTGGCCGACCGCACGGATCTGCGGGCGCGGCTCGAGGAGTCTGAGGCACACATACGGGAGCTTGAGCAGGAGAACCGTGAACTGGGTCTGTCTGTCCAGCAGCTGACCGAGGTGCTGCAGATCCAGACCGATCAGTCACCCGGTGTGGCCCTGACTGCCCCCGTCATCGGACTCAGCTCCAGCAGCCTGCTCTCCCGCCTGACCATCGGCAAGGGCTCGGAGGACGGCGTGATGGGCAACATGGTTGTCACAGTGCCACAGGGACTGGTGGGCATGATTGTCGACACCACGGCCGGCACTTCAATCGTGCGCACGGTGCTTGACCCGCAGTCACGCATCGGAATCACCGTCCGCGGGCGAGGCGGCCAGGGGGTGGCGATGGGTCTGCCCGACGGCAACATCCGGGTGATCGACTTCATTGAGGCCGAAGCCGTGCGTGTCGGCGACCTGATTGAGACCAGCTCGATCGGCGGGCTTTACCCACGGGGCGTGCAGGTCGGCACCGTAATGGAAGTGCCGCAGCCCGATCCGAACGAGCTGCGGCGTACGTTTACGGTTGAACCGGCCATTGACATATCAACACTGCTTGAGGTGGCGCTTATCTCGCCACAATGATGCGGGTTCCGCTCAGGCCGGTCTGACGACGAAGTTGACCAGCCGGCCGGGCACCACGATTTCACGCACGATTTCACTGCCTTCGAGGTGGCGCGCAACGTTGGCCTCACCGCGTGCGGCAGCCAGCACAGTGTCGCGGTCCGCCTCGGCGCTTACCTCGATCTGCCCGCGGACCTTGCCGCTCACCTGTACAGCCATCTGAACCGTGTCACGGACCAGGGCCGACGCATCGTGCTGCGGCCAGGACTGCAGGTGCACGGATTCCTCATTGCCAAGGCGCTGCCACAGTTCCTCACTGATGTGCGGAGCAATCGGAGCGAGCATCACCAGCAGTGCGCGCACGGCCTCGTCGAACTCAGGCTGATCAAGCATGGCGGCGGTCCGTGTACGGCTGATTGCGCTCTGCAGCGTCATCAGCTCGGCAATGGCCGTGTTGAAGTGGAACGACTCCAGGTCCTGGGTGACCTCGTTGATCGCGTGGTGCGTGGCGCGGCGAAGTTCCCTGCGCGCGGCTTCCAGGTCAGAGACCTCACCGGCCGGCTCCGCGTGGAACAGGTTCCAGACGCGGTTGAGGAAGCGCGAAATGCCCTCAATGCCACGTGAGTTCCAGGGGGAACCCTGATCCCACGGTCCCAGGAACATCAGGTAGGCCCGCACGGTGTCCGCCCCGTAATCAGCGACCAGCTGATCCGGGTCGACCACGTTGCCGCGTGACTTCGACATCTTCTCGTTGTCCTCGCCCAGGATCATGCCCTGGTTGCGCAGGCGGGTGAACGGCTCGGAGTGGTCGATGAAGCCCAGGTCACGGATGACACGGGTGAAAAAACGGCTGTACAGGAGGTGCAGGATTGCATGCTCGCTGCCGCCGGTATAGGTGTCGACGGGAGTCCACTTGCGTGCGAGTTCCCGGTCCACCGGTGCGTCCGTCAGGTCAGGGGAGAGGTAGCGGAACCAGTACCAGGAGCTGTCCATGAAGGTGTCCATGGTGTCGGTCTCGCGCTGTGCACTGCCGCCGCATGAAGGGCAGCTGGCATTCAGGAACGCCTTGTGGCTCTTCAGCGGGGATTCGCCCGTGGGCATGAACTCCACATCCTCAGGCAGCACCACCGGCAGGTTTTCATACTTTTCCGGAACCAGGCCGCAGCTGTCGCAGTACAGCATGGGAATGGGCGTACCCCAGTAGCGCTGGCGGCTGATGAGCCAGTCGCGGAGGCGGTAAGTAACGCGTGCTTCGCCCAGTCCCTGTTCCAGCAGCCAGTCGGTTACCCTGCGTACGCCTTCCGAATCCTTGCCTGCGGCCAGCCCGTCAAAGCCAGCAGAATTCACCATCACGCCGTCGCCGCTGTAGGCCTCCTCAAGCTCAGCCGGCCCGGCGTCTGCCGGCCGGACCACCTCACGGATTGCCAGGCCGAACTTGCTGGCAAACTCGAAGTCACGCTCGTCGTGTGCCGGCACGGCCATGATTACGCCGGTGCCATAGCCGAGCAGCACGTAATCAGCAATCCAGATGGGAATGCGCTCGTTGTTGACGGGGTTGATGGCGTAGGCACCGGTGAACTCACCGGTCTTGTCTTTGCTGTCAGCCTGGCGCTCAACCTCGGACTTGCGGCCGGCCTGCTGCACGTAGGCTTCCACGGCCCCGCGCCTGTCATCGGTGGTGAGTTCACTGACCAGCGGATGTTCCGGGGCCATCACCATGAAGGTCGCACCCCAGAGCGTGTCCGGACGGGTGGTGAACACCTTGAGCTCGTCGCCACGTTCACTCTGGAACGTCACTTCGGCACCTTCGGAACGGCCGATCCAGTTGACCTGCTGGGTCTTCACGTTCTCGGGCCAGTCCAGGTCGCTGAAATCCAGTAGCTCGTCGGCGTATTCGGTGATCTTCAGGTGCCACTGCGGCATGAGCCGCCGCTCGACCAGTGCGCCGGAGCGGTCGCCCCGTCCGTCCACCACCTGTTCGTTGGCAAGGACGGTCTGGTCAACCGGGTCCCAGTTGACGAACGATTCCTTGCGGTAGGC
>CAZPLV010000029.1:0-16257 GCA_964587295.1 uncultured bacterium | reverse complement strand
ACTGGCACCGGCGGCCCGGGCTACCAGTTTGAGGACGAATTCCATCCCGAGCTCAGGCATGACCGGTCTGGCGTCCTGTCCATGGCCAACGCCGGCCCGGGCACCAACGGCTCCCAGTTCTTCATCACCTTCCGCGATACGCCGCACCTGGACAACAGGCACAGCGTGTTCGGCCAGGTTATCGACGGAATGGACGTTCTGGACAAACTGACCCGCATTGATCCGGGTCAGCCCAGCCAGGTCGTGCTTCTGACTGATACACTCGCGACGCTTGCCGAGCAGGGCATTGAGTTGCCGGGCGGCCAGGACCAGAGCCTTGAGGAATACCTTGAAGCTGAACTCGGTGCAGTTCCTGCCCGCGGCCGTACCTTTGAGATTGATGGCCGCAACGGAATGATCGGCACCACCCAGAGCGGCGATGCTGTCGCCGGCTTCTGGCCGATGCCCGACTTCATGGAGCGTGTCGTAATCCTGGAGCGCGCAGCCGAGTAAACATCAAGTCGAGCCATAAGGAAGGGCCAGATCGCCTCAGTGGTGATCCGGCCCTTTCTCACGTCTTGTGCGAACGTCAGTCCGCCAGCGCCTCAATCTCGAGGCTCCTGCCGGAGATTGCACTCGCAAGGTGTTCGATGAACCCTGCAGCCGGGACAAGGTTGCGTGCATCCTCCTTGCGGCTGCGGAAGCTGACCAGGTCGCCTTCCGCTTCCTTGTCCCCCAGGATGACGATGTAGGGAATCTTGAGAAGCTCCGCGTCGCGAACAGCTGCGTTCATGCGCTCACTCTCGGCTGCGATGCCTGCACGGATACCCGCTTCCTGCAGGCGCTCCACGAAGGCCAGCCCTGTATCGCGGTGCTTGTCCGAGATCGGCACTACCCGTACCTGCTCGGGCGCCAGCCACAGCGGCAGGTCGCCTGCGAAGTGCTCGATCATCACACCCATGAACCGCTCGGTTGAGCCGGTGACTGCCCGGTGAATCACAACCGGGGTGTGCCGTTCACCGTCCTCGCCGATGTAGCTGCACTCAAGCCTGGCAGGCTGGATGAAATCAATCTGAATGGTGGACAGCTGCCATTCACGGCCGAGCGCGTCCTTCGCCATGAAGTCAGCCTTGGGCCCATAGAACGCAGCTTCGCCATAAGCCTCGACGTAGTCGACCTTCTCGGAATCAAGGGCAGCACGCAGGGCGGCCGTGGCGCGGTTCCATTTGTCATCGTCCGCCACGTACTTGCCTTCCTCACCCTTGAGTGACAGCTGCACGTAGTAGCTGGTCAGACCGTAAGTGTCGAGCGTGTCACGGATCAGACGCAATGCCAGTGCGAACTCATCCTGTATCTGGTCCTCGGTGCAGAAAATATGGGCATCATCCTGAGTCAGCGCCCGTACGCGGGTCAGGCCGCTCAACTGGCCGGTTTTCTCATAGCGGTAAAGAGTTGCGAATTCGGCATAGCGCAGCGGAAGCTCACGGTAGGAGTGGTGGCGCGAGTTGAACAGCGTCATGTGGCTGGGGCAGTTCATGGGCTTCAGCCGGTAGCTGACCTCGCCGTCGACCATGGCCGGGAACATGTCGTCCTCGTAGTTGTCGATGTGCCCGGAACGCTGATACAGGTCCTCGCGCACAACATGACCGGTCCAGACGTGGTCGTAACCGTACTGCGTCTGCTTCTCACGGACGAACTTCTCCATCTCGTGCCGGATGGTCTCTCCGCGCGGCAGGAACAGGGGCAGGCCAGGCCCCACATCATCGGCGAAGGTGAACAGTTCAAGTTCACGGCCCAGCTTGCGGTGATCGCGCTTGCGGGCTTCCTCAAGCTGCCACAGATGATGCTCAAGCTCGTCCTTGGTGTTGAATGCCACACCGTAGACACGCTGCAGCATGGGCCGGCTTTCATCGCCGCGCCAGTAGGCGCCTGCCAGGCTCATGAGCTTGAAGTGTCTGGGCACCTGGGCCGTGGTCGGAACGTGTGGTCCACGGCACAGGTCGGTGAAGCCGTCATCCCCGCCCTGCTCGTAGAAGCTCAGCGGGACATCGTCCGGCAGATCCTGGATCAGTTCCTGCTTGTACGGGTCACACAGTTCCGTGTAGCGCTTCAGTGCCTGCTCGCGAGGAAGCTCATATCGGTTGAGTTCCAGTCCGGCCCTGACGATTGCGCGCATGCGCTCCTCAAGCTTCGGAAGGTCATCCGGAGTCAGATTGCGGGGCAGGTCGAAATCGTAATAGAAGCCGTTCTCAATCACCGGGCCGATACCCATTTTCACTGACACGGCACTGTGACCTTCGGCAACCAGGTATTCCCGCACTGCCTGTGCCGTGATGTGCGCCAGTGTGTGGCGGCCGAACTCGGTAATTTCGGGGTCTTTGTCGGTCAGGATGGCGACTTCGGCGCCGTCCGGCACTGCAGTGAACAGGTCGGTCAGCTGACCATTTACCCGGATGCCGCGGGCGGCACGCTTCAGCCCTGGTCCGATGGCCTCAGCGACATCGAATCCGGTCGCTCCAGTGGCCAGTTCAAGTTTCCTGCCGTCCGGAAGAACTACCTGCATCAGTTGATCCCAAGCCTTTCCCCGCCGCACTCGCGGCGTCAGCGTCAATTGTGACACAACACCCAGCCGTGGCGGTCTTTCTGCAGCCCCTGCGGCTTATACTGCCGGAGTGCATTTGGTAGCAATACGCAGCGGCGACTCAGAACTCATGCAGAAACTGTGGCGTTTCCGTGACCCCCTTGGCCGGTTCCACCTTCATCCGGTGGCTGAGGCAAGCGTTACGGACATGCTTTCCGGTCTGGCCGGGCTTGAGTTTGCCGGCAGCATCATTTTCAATCCGCTTGAGCAGCTGGAAGTTCCCGCCCGGCTCAGGCGCAGCAGTATGGAAGTGCAGGAATCCCAGGCCGCCGATACCGTCACGGTCACGCCAGCTGGCCTTATCGGTGAGTTCAACTTCGGCCGTGCGCTTGGCGAACTTCTGAAAGGTGCAGGTTGGCACGCACAGGGTGCCCGGGCCAGCATCCTGGGCGAGGGACCGCGCGTGCGGGCAGCTGCCCGGGAGCTGTCGAGCCTGGGTGTGGGGGAACTTGCCATTCTTTCCGGCAGTCGCCCGGAGGCAGAACAGTCAGCACCGCAGCTGGCAGCGTCAAGCCGGGTGGTTACCCTGGCGGCCCACGAGCCCAGTGCCGAGCGGTTGCTGCAGGACAGCGACCTGATTCTGCGGCTGGATGGCCGCATGAACGTTCCCGCCACTGTGCTGGGACCGCACCTCATTCTGGTGGACCTGGGCCTGGAAAGCGTAAGCAGGTTGCGCAGCCAGGCGCTCAATGTCGGCGCACTCAGTTTCAATCACCGCGACTTTGAGGCGCACTTCATGTCACTGGCGCTGGGTCAGATCCTCGGTGGCCGCATTGACGCAGAACCGTTCCTGACGTTGTTTCATGAAGGCGGTCGTTAGCGTCTCATGATGCTAAAGCCGCCATGCGGCAAGCTGAGGGCAGTGAGACTGTATTCTGTTCTTCCCAGATTCCTGTTGCTGCTTTCTGTTTTGCTGACTGCAGCCACTGTTCAGGCGCAGCATCGCCTGCCACCCGGGAGCTTCACCGTTCAGCCAGGCGCGCTGGAAATACACAGCCCTCATTTCAGCGACCTTTACATCTTCGGTTATGGCTGGGCCAGCGGCGCCGACCTGCCTGATCCGATCATCGTCGGTCAGGGCGTCAGCGTCAGTGCGGAACTGCTGGCACTCGTTACCGGAGGACAGGTGGAGGCACCGGCAACTGTCCGGCCGTCGCCTTTCACCCCTGCTGAACCGGTTGCACCGGCTGAGTCGCGTCCGTTCACTCCGGCCGTGCCGGCGACCCAGCCGGGCATGTTCGAACCGGCCACAGCCCGCATCAGTGACGTGCGCTTCGGCGGCAGCACTGAGATCCGGGTTGTGTTCGATATACCCGAACTTGTTTCCACCAGCCGGCTGCTGCCCCTCACGCGCCAGGGCTGGCTTGATTCGGGTGAGTCGCTGACCTTGCCCCTTGACGGCTTGTTGCCCCCGGCGTCCACACGCTACGCGGACCGCGGTGTGACCGTGGAATTCAGTCCGGGTACGGTTCAGATAGCCCCTGCGGGCAGCGGTTTCGCCTACAACGTGTTCGCGATTCCGGATCCGGTGCGGCTGGTTATCGACCTGTCACCTGACGCCGGTGCCTTCACCGCGCCGGCCGAACCGACCATTCTGGCCGAGCCTGTCACAATCGCTGACCGCACCACCCGTCAGCTTGCGGCCGGGGTGAGCCACCAGCAGTTCCGCTATCCGACGGGACGGGGCAGCACGCCGGTGCATGTGCTTGAGGTTGCGCCGGGCGCCGGTCAGTTCCGGGTTGTCGGCAGCAGCCGTGAACCCGCCACGCTGACCGAGCTGGCGCGCGGCAGTATCGTCGCAATCAATGCCGGCTATTTCAATACGACAACGCACGATCACATAGGACTTCTGCGTACGGGTGGCGTGCTTGACAGCCTGCCCAGTCTCGGACGCGCTGCCATAGGCTTCAACGGCAGCCAGAGCCACATCGCACGCACATCTGCGGAAGTGGTTGTGCAGCTGGACGGATTGCGCCGGGTCAGCGCCCCGGCGGGTTACCGGGGAATCGAAGTGTTCGAACTGCCCGGTCAGCAGGCCGGTGACCGCAGCCGCGGTGTTCTGCTCGTTGAGTCCGGCGTCGTTACCGCCAACCGCATCGGTCCCCTTACCGTGCCGGATGAGTCCTCTTATGCCATCGCCTATGACCCCGAAATTCGTGAACTCGCGCTGGTCGAACCCGGCAGCCGGCTGTCATTTGACCTGAGCTTCACGCCATCATTTTTTGACCGTGCCCAGAATGCGGTGGAAGCAGGACCATTGCTGGTTGACGGCGGCCAGGCTGCCTTCGCACCTGAGCTGGAGTCTTTTGCACGGGGTCAGCGCATCCTCGATGACTACACCTCGCAGGCGGCCATCGGCATCAGGCCGGATGGGACAATTCTGCTGGTCGTCGCTGACGCAATGCGGGCGCAGGACCTGGTGCCGCTGTTCCTGTCACTGGGAGCGTCCCAGGCCATGAGGCTGGACAGTGGCGGCAGTGCCGCACTGTACGCGGGCGGCGAGCTGCTGAACCGCAACGTGCAACGGCGCATCGTGAGTGCCATCGTGCTGGTGCCGTTCTGAAGACTGGCCGGACAGACGGTACAATCAGCCTGATGCGACGCCTGTGCCTTGCAGTGCTGCTTTTTGTGCTTCCGGCTTCGGGCCAGGCGGCTGAACTTCGCCTGGGCTTTGACGGAGCGTTTGTAGCCGGTCGCTGGAACCCGATTGAGTTCAGCAGCCGTGATGTTGCCGATCTGACCCTCACCATCACCATCGATCAGGGCGACCTGCGTACTGGCTCGCTTCCTGCGCGCTACACGTACAATCTGCCCGGCGGGCCCGGACTGTCCGTAATTGAGGACGAACTGTACATTCCGTCCTGGCAAAGCTTCTCCTGGAGTGCCGCCACCCCAGCGCGGGTCGTGGCGTCCGGGTCGTTCCATCCGCGTGATCTTGACAGCCGGCCTCTGGCTCTGATCATGTCCACCCAGCCGTCACGGCACGCGGGACTTGTTCCCGCCGGAAGCCGTCTGGTGGGACAGGCTGCCGCCCGGCTTCCCGAGCGTCTGGCTGCCTGGGACGGCGTCGAGCTGCTGCTCATTGATGGGTCCACCGCGCCGCCGTCGCTCAACGCCGTGGCGGCTGCTGCGGCTGCCGGCACCAATGTGGTGCTGCTGGAACCGTTACCGGCCAGCTATGACGAGCTGCGGCTGCTGGCGGCGGATCCGGTGACCCGGCTGGGCATGGGGCAGCTGCTGCGTGGCTCAGGAGACTTTGCCGCGGAACTGCTGCAACCATTGACGGACAGCTCCGCGCTCGACGGTTACCTGGCAGAAATCAACGAATTCGACCTCAGCGGCAGTGTCCGCCCGATTTTTCTCTTCCCGCTGCTCATAATTTACGCAATTGCCACCCTCGGCCTGGTGCGCCTGGCCGGTCTGCCGGGAGCACTCGCGGCGGTAAGCCTTGGTGTTCTCGGGGCCGTGCTGGGCTGGTCTTCCCTTGCCGGCGAACCGACCATCAGCCGCTCCAACCTGCAGTTGCAGGTCAGTGCCGGTGGTCTCAGCCGCACCTACAGTTCCGCACGTGTGCTGCACCGCGAGGGTGGTGAGCTCGCACTCAGCGGGCACTACCGGCCACTTGCCGCACAGGCATACGGAATTACGCCAGCCGGTCTGTCGATCACGACGCCACGCTGGCGGCCGCTTGAACTTGCCGGGCGACCACAGCTCAGGACTTCCGGAGCCGCGGATACCGGCCGCACCGTGACTGATCTGCCCCTGCTCAGCCTGTTCCCGCCCGGCAGCAGCGCCAACCTGTCGGATGGACTGATTGAGGTCCATCTGCCCGAGGTGAATCAGTGAGGCTCCAGGACCTGCTGGACGACAGGCTGCGCGGCGAGGAAAACTCGCAGCTGGTGGCGCTGCTGCTGTTGCTTCTCACTTTGGTCATGCTGTTCAGCTGGAGTTCAAATCCGACTGCCAGCAACGACTCCTGGTACGGCGTGAGCGCCGTGCGCCTGTCTGGCCTCGGCCTGCTTGCGGTCTGGACTGCGATCCAGTGCAGCAGCCGCTCACACGCGGAGCAGCTTGCAGGCTTTCTTGCCACGGCTGTGGCCGCCGCCATAACAGTGCCATTTGAACTCGTGTCGTTTGCGGCAAGCTATCCGGCTGCGTCACTGCCCGCAACAGTTGTTTTCAGCTTCAGCTTTCCCCTGGGGCTTTTCGGCATGGCACTTCTGCCCGCACGTCTGCTGGGCAGGCTGCGCTGGTTAGCCCTGCCGCTGGTCAGTACGTTACTGGCCGGCTTCTTCCTGCTCGACGGGCTGACAGGAATGCAGCTTCTGAACCCAGTGACCATCCTGCAGGATCACAGCTGGCTGCTGGTCGGCAGCTGGTCCCTGCTCGCCGTGGCCACCGGCGGCTGGCTGATTCTCATGAGGAGTCGCGATGAGTGACCGCGGAGATTTCGGCCTGCACGTCCGGCTCAGCCGCAGGCGCAACCGGTATATCCGGCTTACCCGCGCGAGCAGCCTGCTGCTGATTGCAGCCGTGCTCTGCTGGGCATTCGGGCTCGGTTCAACGCTGCAGCTGCTGATCAGCATTACTGCCGGACTGGTGGGACTCGTCTGGCCGGTGCACGGCAGCATCGACTGGGCACTGACCCTCATCAGGGGGAACCACGGTCTCGCCTACGAAACTGCCCTCGCTGTCGGGGACGAGCCCCGTGACGAATTCGGCCTTGCCGGTCAGGTCCGCGCCCGTGCCCGCAGCAGTATTGCCGGACTGACGGTGCCGCGGATGCAGCAGTGGTGGCTTGCGGCCCTGGTACTCGCACTGTTCATACTCCTGCTGCCAGCCCTGCATCTCAGCCCACCATGGAGTCAGGCTGAACCTGATCCACCACCCGAACCTGTTGCCAGCGCCGATCTTGAACCGGAAGCTGAGGACGAGCAGGCTGAGACTCCGGAGCCCGATGCCGAGGAGGCTGCTCAGGATCTGCCACCTCAGGCTGTGCAGCCGCCCGGTGCCGGCGGCGACGACCGCGAGGCAGCCGCAGCCGAAGTCCCGGGTTCTGAACGCGAAGGTGAGGTTCTCGACCGCTTCCTGGACAATCTTCGCGAGCGGCCCCGCGAAACCGGTACCGATGCGGAGCTGCCCGCTACGCCAATACCGGCCGATGCCGAGAGTGCGGCTGAGTCCCCTGACGATGAGCCCGAGGACGGCACAGCTCCGGCTGATGAAGCTGCAGACGGTGACGCAGAACAGTCAGATTCCCCGGCTGCCGGCGCCGAAGGCGAAGACGGCACCGAGGAAGGGAACGCTCCTGATGAGGTGGGTGAAGACGGCCTGCCGTCCGATCCGCAGGCCGGCGACGATGGCAGCGATCCGGGTGACCCCGGTGATACCGAGGCGGGCGCCGCGGATGACGATGCTGCCGCAGGTGACATGGGGCTGAGTGCCGGTGAAGAGGACGGCCAGACTGCGGGTGCAGGCGCCGGACCGGACACATTTGCCGCCGAACAGCAGCTTGAGGGCGCCCAGGGTGAGGAAGAGCTTCTTGAAGGTCAGCTGAGTGCCGGTGAAGTGAACATCGGTGGCGACATCCGCCTGCCGGGCTTCAGTGATGTTGAGCTGCCGCCCGAGGCCACGCCTGACAGTTACGGTGAGGCAGTCGAACGTGCATTGACAGGCGGCAACGTACCGCTTGAGTATCAGGAGATCATCCGCAACTACTTCCGCTGAGGTGACGGCTCAGTGAGTCAGTTCATCAAGGCGTTCAGCGAGCTGCGGAACCAGGCCGGGAAGCAGTTCACCAGCCAGTTCGGACAGCAGCGGCTCAGCCATCAGATCCGCCAGTGGTTCAGAAGACCGCTGCACGCGGCTGCCGTGCACCGTGCCGGTCTGGTAGCGGTCGTATTCAGTTCCCTCGCTGTCAACTATCCGGGCACGAATGGCAGTGCTTACATCGATGTAAAGCAGCTCACCAGCTTCAGTGACCGTCCGTTCATACGCATGGCTGCTGATCAGCACCGCCCAGCCGGCGTTCAGCGTGCGGGCCAGCGCAGCCGAGGAAATCACACCTCTGTGTCCGGACATGTCGCGATGACGTTCATGCAGCCTTACGGTCTGTGCACGGTGAATCTCGAAACTGCAGCAGCCGGGCTGGTCGCGGAGTGCCGCTCCCAGAGCTTCCGGAAGCCCAGGCACGGCGTCCTCCAGCGGTGCATTGGTGATGATGACCGTCTGGCCGGCAGGAACGGAGTCCTGCTGGGATGCCGGCACGCACGACGCCAGCAGCAGCAGCAGAGCGGTAATTGAAAGCAGCCTTCTCATGCCTGGATTATGCACCCTGACTTGGCAGTTGAATGCGCTCGGGCGCGCCATCAGTCATGAAAACTCACGCCCCCGTTTGTGTGGTCAGTCAGCTCTTCCCTGAATCCGTCTGCCTGGGCAACGGGCATCTGAAGGGTAAGTTCCAGGCCGTCAGCGGTGTACTCGTTGCGGTCGGTGACAATGTCGGGCCGTTCAGCCATGAACCGGATCACGCTGTCCGCCAGTGCGAACGGAACAGTCAGGCTTATCCGGGTCTGCTCAAGCACCTCGACCGTCCCGGCAGCATCCAGTGCCTTGGCCACGGCACCTGAGTAGGCACGTACGAGACCCCCCGCACCCAGCCTGGTTCCGCCGAAGTAACGCACAACCACGGCCGCGACGTTCTGCAGGTCCCGCTTCAGCATCACTTCCAGCATCGGCCGGCCGGCAGTGCCACCCGGCTCTCCGTCATCGGAAAATCTCATGAGTTCACCAACACGCCAGGCCGAACAGTGATGCGTTGCATCAGGATGTCCGGCGCGCGCCTGCGCCAGCAGTTGCAGGGCATCGTCCTCTGTCTCAGCCGGCGCCACCCAGGCGATGAAGCGGGAGCCTTTCACCGTCTCAAGATGCTCGGTGAAACGGGGAATGGTCACGTGGTCCACCCGCCCATTGTGACAGATGCCGCGCTTCAGGACGAATGCGGACTGCGTGATAGATTGGCGTCTCAGGAGGACCATGTCGCTGCAGTTCTACAACACGCTGAGCCGGACCAAAGAGAAGTTCGTTCCCGTTTCCGAGGGGCACGTAGGTATCTACTACTGTGGCCCGACCGTGTACTCCGAACCGCACCTTGGTCATGCGCGCGCGCCGGTGCTGTTTGATGTTCTCAAACGCTGGTTGCGTTACAGCGGCATGCAGGTCCGGCTGGTCAGGAACATCACTGACGTCGGTCACCTGACCGATGATGCTGATGACGGCGAAGACAAACTCGTTCGCCGGGCCGCCCTGGAGCGACTTGAACCGATGGAAATTGCCGACAAGTACCTGTGGTCGTACCAGGACGCCTTGGACAGGCTCAATGTGGAACGCCCCGACATCAGTCCCCGGGCCAGCGGGCACATCACTGAACAGATTGAACTGATTGAAGTTCTGATGGAACGCGGCCTGGCTTACGAGGCTGACGGCAGCGTGTATTTCAACGTCGGAGCCTGGGATCAGTATGGCCGGCTCTCCGGGCGTGACGCCAGTGAGCAGGAAGCCGGCGCACGCGTGGCCGTCCGTTCGGAGAAGCGGGATCCGCGTGACTTTGCCCTCTGGAAACGCGCCGAAGCGGGGCACATCATGCAGTGGCCCAGCCCCTGGAGTCGCGGCTATCCCGGCTGGCACATTGAGTGCACCGCCATGAGCGTGAAGTACCTGGGCGCTGAGTTCGACATTCACGGCGGTGGACTTGACCTGGTCTTCCCCCATCACGAAGCGGAACTTGCGCAGGCAGGGGGCGCTGGCCTGCCTTTCGCCCGTTACTGGATGCATTTCAACATGATCACGCTGGACGGCGAGAAGATGTCAAAATCCCGCAACCACTCGGTCAGCCTTGAGGAACTGTTCAGCAATCATGATCCGGCGGTCATCCGCTTCTACCTCCTGAGAGCCCATTACCGCAGCATCGTTGACTTCACTGCGGAAGGCATGGATAACGCGAGTCAGGGACTGCGCAGACTGCGTGACACTTACCGAGACCTCAGCGGCCGCGTGAGTGAATATAACGATTCGGCACGGCATCCGGACATTGACGTGTTCAGGCAGCGCTTCACGGATGCAATGAATGACGATCTGAACACTCCCCAGGCACTGGCCGCGCTGTTTGATGCCGTCCGGGAGATTAACAGGGGCATCTCGGACGGCAAGGCCAATGATGCCTACCTGCTGGCAGCGCACGCACTCTTCAGGGATCTGCTGGAAGGCATCCTTGGTGTCGGGGCATCAGTCCGGTCCACGGACGAGGAGGGTGACGGAAAACTTGATGGAGTCGTTGACCTCCTTCTGGAGCAGCGCAGGCACGCCAGGCTGAACCGGGATTTCGAGTCTTCGGACCGCATCCGCGATCGGCTGGCCGAACTCGGCATCATCATTGAAGACACGGCTGAGGGTAGCCGCTGGAAGCTCGGCTGAAGCCGGCAACCCGGCAATTGCCTTGATACAGCCGGCACAAATGCCGGCTGTTCCTGTACAGATTTCACCTGGCGGCTAACCTGCCCGTATGACGGAGATTGAGCTTGCGCTGCTGATGATAAGCATCATGCCGGGTGTCGATTCATCCGGCCGTGGCGAACTTGGCCGGCGGCTGACCGGGTCCCAGCCGGACAGCACACTGCTCGGGGCGCTGATCGAGGGCAGGCCCCAGGATGAGCCCGGCTTCCACATGAGTTCGCCTGGTGCCGCCCGGTTGGCGGACGGAAGCGTGCGGACACGGGCTGAAACCCTTGCCGGGGAGTGCCAGAGACTCGGTATTTCCCTTGTATTCAACGGATCCGACATGTTTCCGGAGTTTCCGGCCCGGATGGTCTCAGCACCACCGGTGCTGTACGTCCGGGGCAACCCGGAACTGCTGACGAATCCCAGCGGGCGCGTTGCCATGGTAGGTACCCGCAAAGCCTCACAGCTCGGTCTCCGTTTTGCGCGGCGCAGTGCAGCGGAGCTGGCCGAAGCAGGGTTGATCGTAGTGTCCGGAATGGCGCTCGGCATCGATGCCGCGGTGCACCGTGGCGCCCTGGATTCTGCAGGCCTCACTGTGGCCGTGCTTGCCTCCGGCGTCGATGAGCTCACACCAAAGCGCAACGAGGCACTGGGCATGCGGATTCTGGAGCGCGGCGCCGTGGTCAGTGAGCGCCCACCGGGTACGCGGGTCGGACCGTGGTCCTTTCCGGAGCGCAACCGCATAATTGCAGGGCTTGGTTCCACCACGGTGATCCTGGAGGCCGGCTTGAGGTCCGGCAGTCAGCATACCGCTGAGAAGGCGTCAGAATACGGGCAGGAGCTGTACGTGATGCCCGGCCGCCCCGGTGATCCCCTGACCGCCGGCTGCCTCAATCTGCTCCGGAACAAGTCCGTTCAACCGTTCGTATCGGCGGCAGATCTGCTGCAGGCCCTGCAGATCAGCTCAGGGGCCCCTGCAGTGCTCGATCCTGAACTTCTGAAACTGGCTCACCTGCTGCGCGACCACCTTCCCTGCCGGTTGGATGAACTGCCTGACCGACTTGGTCTGCGGGACCGGGTGCCCATACTGCTTGGCGGAGTGAACCTGCTGAAGCTGTACAACGTGCTGCATGAGGACGCCAGCGGCTATCTGAACCTGGTGGCCACACTACCGGCGGCACCACAGGTTCCGGTAAACTCAACCTGAATGCCGCGATTGCTGCTATGCCTTCTGCCGCTGATCCTGACTTTCACATCAGTGGCCAACGAAAACCTGTCCTGGGTCGGGAATCCTCGTGAAACGCCGGATCAGGAGCCTGATGTTCTGGTCTGGACCGCCTGGACCGGTCCATCGCTCGACTGGCTGGAAGATCAGCTTGGCACTTACGGCAAAATTGGTGGGCTCAGCATTGCTGTCGGGCAGTTCACGCTCGGCGAGTTGCGCAAGGAAGCGGTACAGGCAGCTGATGATGCCCGAATTGCCGATGTACTCGTTGGCGTTCCGCATGATCAACTGGCGGAGCTTGTTGCAGCCGGACTACTGGCTGACGTGGGTGCCTATGCGACCGCTGAATACCTTGCGGACTTGCCGGATCAGGCTTCCGGCGCTTTTGTGCATGACAGCGTGCTGCTCGGACTCCCCCTCACACTTGAAGGGCCGGCCCTGCTTGTGAATACGGCACTGGTACCGGACCTGCCGTTGAGCTATGCAGAGTTCATTGAGAACGCACGGACTCTGCAACGCCGGCCCGGCAGCGACGGTTTCCGGTTCGATTTCGGTAACATCTACTTTTCCTGGGCCTGGCTCGGCAGCCACGGCGCTTCACTGCTTCCTGCCGGCCAGACCACGGATATTCCCGGTCTTGCCGGTCCGGCAGGGCTTGCGGGTGCCCAGGCTCTGCAGGACCTGCGCTTTGAGTTCGCACTGATTCCGCAGAACACCTCCTATGAATCTGCCCGGGACGCCTTTGCTTCAGGCACACTTGGCTATATATATGACGGGCCATGGGCTGTTGCCGGCTACTTCGCCGCAGGGGTCCCGCTTACGGTCATGCCCGTTCCGGCAATCGAACCGGGCCGGGCGGTTGCTGGCCTCATGACGGTTCAGGGGGTACTGGTAACCAGCGGCAGCCCGTCTCACACCGCTGCCGCGAACACAGCCAAATGGCTTGTCAGGTCAGCCGCACAGCGCGAACTGGCTGCGAATGCCGGCCGGATTCCTGCTTCCATACAGGCTGTGGATGCCCTCGCGAGTGATGAGATCCTGCATGGTTTTGGAGTCGCACTGCGGAATGCCGTGGCAGTTCCCACCGACGCCCGGATGGCGCGTGCATGGCCCGCGCTGGGTCGTTTCCTCCAGCGGCTGGATGCGGCACCGCTCAGTGCTGAGCAGATTCTTGATCTGCTCAGGGAGTCCGTGGAGGAGATTCAGGGCAACTGATCGGGCTGGCCAGTAGCTAGCGGGCTGTCTGCTCTGATACGCTTTATGGATGGAAAGCCTTGGCTACGGAACCCACGTTACGGTCGATGCCTTTGAAGCAGCGGAACCAAAGCTGCTGGTTGAAGGTCAGCCGATCTCCCTGCTTCAGCTGCTGATGCAAGAACTGGAGGGCGGATCGTCTGAACAGCTGGCAGTGGAATTTCCCACCGCTGATGGTTCCAGCGCAGGCCTTCTGCAGGGTGAAACGCAACTGTTCCTGCACGTGTTTCCGGCAGAACGTCGAGTCAGTATGCGCCTCTTCACCAGGCGGGACGTACCGGTGTCCCCATTGCTTCTGCTGCTCAGGCAGCAGTTTGCCACCAGCCGGTTCGAAAGTCACATGAGCAGTGTCAGCAAGCTGGTTGACGCGAACGAATCGGCTGTCAAAGAACTACTGGCCGGGGATCGCGCTTTTGCCCTCTCCCGCTTTCAGTACCTGAGCCGTGGCAGCTGATCTCATACTGGCACTGGACCAGGGCACCACAAGTTCACGGGCACTACTGACGAACGCCCAGGGTGAGGTTGTCGCGCTTGCCCAGGAGGAACTGTCAGCCACTTATCCAAGATCCGGCTGGGTACAGCAGGACGCCGAACAGCTTTTTCAGGGCCAGCTTTCTGCTGCAAGAAGCGCACTTAAGCAGGCCGGCGTCACTGCCGGCGATATCACAGGAATTGGCATCACCAACCAGCGGGAAACCACGGTTCTGTGGAACCGGAAAACCGGAATGCCGGTGAGTGACGCAATCGTGTGGCAGGACCGCCGCAGCGCCGGAATCATTGAACGTTGGCGGGCCGAAGGTCTCAGTTCCCTTATCCGCCGCACAACCGGGCTGGAAGCCGACGCATATTTTTCTGCTGCGAAGATCCGCTGGCTGCTCGAGAGCAGTCCGGAGATTGACCGTGCTGCCAGGAACGGTGAGCTGGCATTCGGAACCGTCGACAGCTGGCTGCTCTACCGCCTGACTGACGGTGCCAACCACGCAACCGACGTAACCAACGCCAGCCGTACGATGCTGTTCGACACCAGCGAAATGCGCTGGTCCGCTGAGCTGCTGGCTGCGTTTGACATTCCCGTGGAACTGCTCCCGGAAGTGAAGCCTTCCCTCACTGCGTTCGGTAGCGTCGGAGCCAGCCACCTGGGTGCGGAAATACCGGTACTGGCCATGGCCGGGGATCAGCATGCCGCGACTTTCGGTCAGGCATGCTTCGCACCCGGCATGAGCAAGAACACTTACGGCACGGGCTGCTTCATGCTGCTGAACACCGGCTCAGAAAGGCTGGTGCCGGATAGTGGACTCATAGGTACGGTCGCCTGGCAACTGGCGGACAAGCACCCAAGCTACGCGATTGAGGGCTCAGTGTTCACGGCAGGAGCAACCATCCAGTGGCTCAGGGACGGACTGGGACTCATTGCATCCGCTCCGGAGGTCGAGACGCTGGCCCGTACTGTGCCGGACAACGGCGACGTTTATCTCGTACCTGCCTTCACCGGCCTGGGTGCACCCCATTGGGATCCACATGCCAGAGGCACCTTGACTGGCATATCCAGGGGAACAACGGCCGGGCATCTGGCCCGTGCCGCCCTGGAAGGGATTGCGCTTCAGGTCGCTGATGTGTTCGGGGCCTTCCGCCAGGAAAGCAATGCCGAAATCACCGAATTGCGGGTAGATGGTGGAGCCGCGCAGAGTGATCTGCTGCTGCAGCTGCAGGCCGACGCTCTAGGCATTCCCGTCGTGCGTACCAGCCGCATGGAAAGCACTGCCTTCGGTGCTGCCTTCATGGCCGGTCTGCAGGCCGGCGTCTGGAAGTCTCTGGATGAGGTCGCTGAGCTGTGGCAGGCTGAACATGTGTTTGATCCGCAACTCGATGAGCGGCAGCGCGATTACTGGTTCGAACGCTGGGCGGATGCGGTGAACCGCTCACGCAACTGGGTCCACTGACTCTGTATACAAATGGTGCCGGGCGCGGGACTCGAACCCGCACGGTCACAATGACCAGCGGATTTTAAGTCCGCAGCGTCTACCATTCCGCCAGCCCGGCATGCGCCTCCCTGATTGTAACGCGGCGGCCCGTCACTGCTGCGCGGCACTGATGTTGAGTGCAGAAGTCGTTTATTGTGGGTGATATGGAACAGTCGGAACCGGGTCCCGAGGAAGTGCGCGGCAAGCGCGTAATACGTCTGGTACAGTCGCTTGGCCTGATCCTTGGTGGCGCCTATCTCATCCTTGCCTATGGTCGCTGGACAGCCGGCCTTGATTACGCCTGGCTTTCAGGACTGAGCGCATTACTCGCAGTGGCTGCTGCCGTATTGGCCACCGTACGAGCCAAAGTCGCCTATTGGCTGTTTCTTGCTGCGGCAATCGCTGCACTGTTTGATCTGACCATCTATATCCATGCGTTGCTCTTTCTGGGCAGCTTCATGATTCTGGGTGCGCTGGCGGCCATCTATACTCCCGACGAAGAAGACGAATTCACCATCAGGCGAATGATGACTGAGGACTGACAGGAGCAGCAACCGCACTCCAACAAAAAAGGGCGCCGCCAATCAGCTGATGATTGGCGGCGCCCTTTCTGTTCTTTTGGTTGCGGGGACAGGATTTGAACCTGTGACCTTCGGGTTATGAGCCCGACGAGCTACCAGACTGCTCCACCCCGCGGTACA
>CAZPLV010000028.1:0-16577 GCA_964587295.1 uncultured bacterium | reverse complement strand
GATGAAGTGGCTCCCGACCTGAACACCGCCATCCGGCGCGCACAGGAAGCGAAGAACGCTGGTGAGGCTGTTTCAATCGGCCTGCAGGGCAACGCGGCGGAGCTGCTCCCACAGCTGGTCGCCAAAGGTTTCACTCCGGAGCTCGTGACGGACCAGACCAGCGCTCATGACCCGATGTGGGGCTACATACCGGTGACAGCAGCCGATGAGGATGCCGACAGGCTGCGCTCGGACCGGCCTGAAGAGTACCTGAGGCGGGTCCGGGAGGGCATCGCTGATCACGTCCGCGCCATCGTGACCCTGCAAAAACGCGGTGCCGTAGCCTTTGACTACGGCAACAACCTGCGCGCCCAGGCGCAACTGGCCGGGGTTGAGAATGCGTTTGACTACCCGGGGTTCGTGCCGGCCTTCATCCGGGATTCGTTCTGCGAAGGGCGCGGACCGTTCCGCTGGGTGGCGCTGTCAGGCGATCCTGAGGATATTTACGCCACCGACCGGGCTCTGCTGGAGCTGTTTCCCGAAGATGAGCGCCTGCAGCAGTGGCTGGGCTGGGCGGGGGAGCAGATTGCGTTCCAGGGACTGCCGGCCCGTATCTGCTGGCTTGGCTACAGGGAACGGGACCGCGCCGGTCTGCTGTTCAATGAGATGGTCCGTGATGGTCGCCTCAAGGCGCCGGTCGTGATTGGCCGGGACCATCTGGACGCGGGTTCCGTGGCCAGCCCTTACCGCGAGACAGAAGCAATGCTGGATGGCTCCGACGCCGTGTCGGACTGGCCGCTCCTGAACTTTGCCGTTGGCGTGGCAAGCGGAGCGGGCTGGATGAGCCTGCATCACGGTGGCGGGGTTGGAATGGGTTACAGCCAGCATTCGGGACTGGTGATAGTGGCTGACGGCAGCGACGAGGCTGAGAAGAGGCTGGGGCTGGCCCTCGTGAATGACCCCGCCATGGGGGTCATCCGGCATGCGGACGCGGGTTACGGGCTGGCCCGCAGCGTTGCCGCAGAACGGGGGTTGGACTTGCTCAGCTGACAGAAAGTACAACGGTTGCCTGTTTTCTGCGCCCCGTCAGCAAGGGAAATTGTGGGGCAACCCACAAACCGGTTTACCAGTACAGCGCGGGTAATCCCACAGGGGTTATGGGACGGTTGTGGTAGGGTTTCGCAAAGAGTTGGTGCATACTTCACTTTCGCCGCTCTTTTCCAAATTTGGCAGCAAACAGCTGACCGAAGCCTGATTGGGAGGAACCATGAAACGAGTTCGCCTTTCCCTTGGCGGAGCCCTTGCCGCCCTGACGCTTTTTGTCGGGTCCCACGCCCTGGCCCAGAACGACACCTTCATCATCGGTGCCGGTTCTGAAGTCCAGAACCTCGATCCACGCCTCGCCACCGATGTGGCATCCGCCATGCGCACCAGCGTAATGATGGAGCCCCTCGTCGCCTTCAACCGCAACCTCGGTCTTGAGCCGCGCCTGGCAACCGATTGGGAGCTCGCGGAGGACCTGAGCAGCCTGACTTTCACGCTTCGCGAAGGCGTGACGTTCCACAACGGCCAGCCGTTCACCTCAGCTGACGTCCGCTACACGTTCGAGACCGTCCTGGACGAGGACTTCGGCGCACGCAACCGCGCGCTTTACACGGCGATCGCCTCGATTGACACCCCGGATGACTTCACTGTGGTGTTCAACCTCGATCCGCCCAACGTATTCCTGATCAACAACCTGGCCCGCATGCCGATCCTGCCGAACGACGATTCGCTGGATCACGAAATGCACCCGATCGGCACCGGACCGTACTCCTTCGTGTCCCAGTCCCGTGACGACCGCCTGATCATGACCCGCTTCGATGATTACTGGGGCGGCGCCGGCGAGATTGAGACCATCGAATTCCGTGTGATCCCGGAGAACAGCACCCGTCTGCTCTCGTTCGAGGCTGGCGAAATCGACGCCACCCAGAGCGTGATTCCGGCCACGGAACTCAACCGGCTCGAGGAAGATGACCGCTTCGTCATGGAACGCGCCGCCGGTACGGGCTACACCTACCTGGCGTTCAACTCCAACGTTGAGGCGCTCAACAACGTGGCCTTCCGCCAGGCGCTGAACTACATGATTCCGCGTGAGGCAATCGTGGAGCGCGTGCTGAACGGCAACGGATTCCTTGGCCGCAGCATGATCCTGCCTTCGATGGTCTGGTTCAACGACGACACCACCGTGTACGACTACAACCCCGAGCGTGCCGCCGAGCTGCTGGCTGAATCAGGCTTCGACCTGAGCACCCCGCTGCGCCTCACCACCAGCGAAGACTCAGCCCGCATGCAGATCGCGGAAATCCTGGCCTTCGAGTTCGGCCGCCTTGGCGTCAATGTGGAAGTCGAAATAATGGAAGCCGCAAGCTTCCTGACCCGCATCCAGCAGACCGATGACTACGAACTCATCATCAGTGGCTGGAGCGGACAGCTCGACCCGGATCGCGCCAGCATCCGCCAGTTCCACTCCGATCCGACCTACGGCACCGCCAACTACGCCAACTACCACAACGAGCGTGTCAACGAACTCCTGCTGCAGGGCGCCCGCACCGACCCCACCAGCCAGGAATCAATTGACATCTACCAGGAAGTGCAGGAGCACGTGGTCACCGAATCGCCGATGGCGTTCATCTACTACGTCGAGGAAGTCGCCCTGTACCACCCCTACCTTGAAGGCTGGGGAGTACACCCGTACAGCCCGAACACTTTCCAGAACGCTCACGAAATCACCAAGAACCGCTGAGCGAAACCGGCAGCCTGATGACCTGAACTGACTGACAGTGCGGCGGGTTCCCCGTTAACGAGGAGCCCGCCGCCGTTGTAAGGGTATAAGGGCTGCCGCTTATCTTGCCGCAAAATCATTTCACGAGGTACCACCTTGCTGCAGTACATCATCAAGCGGATCATCTCACTGGCCGTGATCCTGATTGGCGTTTCGATACTGGTGTTCATGCTCATGCAGATAACACCGGGCGACCCGGTCAGCCTCATGCTCGGCGAGGACGCCACCCAGTCGGAAATCGACAACCTGAACCGCATTTACGGTTTCGACCAGCCGGCGCCCGTACAGTACTGGCGCTGGATCACCCTGGCCATCCAGGGAGATCTGGGCATGTCGGTCAGGCAGAACATCCCCGTCAGCACCCTGATCTGGGAGCGCATGCCGGCGACATTCGAACTGACCATCTGGTCGCTGGTCATAGCGATATGCATCGGCGTGCCACTCGGTGTCCTTGCTGCCGTAAGGCGCAACTCATGGTTCGATGTCGGTTCCATGTCACTTGCACTGGTGGGCGTGGCGGCACCAAACTTCTGGGTTGGCTTGCTGCTGCTGTCCCAGCTGGCGCTGCACATTGCGTGGCTGCCGGTCGGTGGCCGGGGTCCCGGTTTCGGCGAGGCGATCACGGCAATATTCACGCAGTTCGACTTTACGTTGCTGTGGCACCACTTCCGTCATGCACTGCTGCCGGCACTGGCGCTGGGAACTTCGATACTGGCGATCATCATGAGGCTCACGCGTTCCAGCCTCCTGGAAACCCTCAGTGCTGATTACGTCCGCACCGCCCGCGCAAAAGGCACGCTGGGTCTGAGCGTCGTCTACAAGCACGCGCTCCGCAACGCACTGCTGCCGGTCATCACGGTGGTCGGCGTCCAGTTCGGTTCATTGCTTGGTGGCGCCATCGTCATCGAATCCGTGTTCTCATGGCCCGGTGTCGGCCGGCTGATCCTCAACGGCATAAGCCAGCGCGACTTTCCCGTCGTGCAGGGCTCAGTGCTGATGTTCTCCGCAATATTCGCCATCGTCAACCTGCTCGTGGACCTGAGCTACGGCCTCGTCGACCCGAGGATCCGTTATGCCTGAGAATCCCGCAAGCACCGTTCCCGTGACACAGCCAGTCCGCAAGCCATCCATCTGGCGCCGCCTCGTCAGCAACAAAAGCGTGCTCTTTGGCTTCATCATCATTCTGGTACTCGTTCTCACCGCCCTGTTCGCACCTGTGCTGGTCCCCATGGACCCGCAGATGCAGGATGTGCTGTGGGGCCGCTACGAAGCGCCGCGCGGGCTGTGGGTGGAAGGCGAGTTCAACACCCAATACGTTCTCGGCGGTGACGAGCTCGGTCGTGATGTGCTTTCGCGCCTCATCATGGGCGCCCGCGTGTCCCTGGTTGTGGGTCTCGTCGCCACGGGCATATCCCTCATTTTCGGCGTCGTGCTCGGCGCCATCGCCGGTTACGTCGGTGGCCAGACCGACAACGTGATCATGCGCATCATGGATGTGCTCCTGGCGATGCCCGGAATCCTGCTGGCCATTGCCATCGTGGCGGCTCTCGGCCCCAGTATCGTCAACGCCATGATTGCCATTGCCATAGTGCGGATTCCCATCATGGCGCGGGTGGTGCGGGCAGATGTCCTGTCATTGCGCGAGAAGGAATTCGTCGAAGCTGCCCGCGCACTGGGCCAGAACCACATCGTGCTGCTGTTCCGGCACATCCTGATCAACGCCTGGGCACCTGCGCTTGTGCTGGCCACGCTCGGCATGGGTACCGCCATCGTGGCGGAAGCATCGCTATCGTTCCTTGGCCTGGGCACGCAGCCACCGCAGATTTCCTGGGGCCGCATGCTGTCCGTGGGCCGCGAAGCCATCCGGGCAGCGCCGCACGTGACGCTGTACCCGGGCATTGCCATCACAATCACCGTGCTGGGCTTCAGCCTGCTCGGCGACGGTCTGCGCGACGTTTTCGACAGGCGCATCAAGGACAGGTAGTCCCGCTTCCGGTCCGCCAATCCCCTGACGGGTTGCGGACCGGAGCATCCCCGGGCGCCTGCTACGCTGGGGTCATGAGCCAATTGCCATACGCGGGCCTGGTCACCTTCGCCCGTGCCGCAGCCGCCGGCCTGCAGGCTGACTGGCGGGCCGATGTCGCCGTACTGGGCATTCCGTTCGACCTTGCACTCGGCTTCCGTCCTGGTGCCCGCTTCGCGCCCCGGGCAATCCGCGAGGCCTCATTGCGCTACGCCCTTCCGCCGGAGGGCCTGTATGACCTCAGAACGGGCCGGATGCGACTCGCCGGACTGAAGATCCGCGACGCCGGAGACGTTGAGCTGCCCGCGCTGGAACCGGAACTGGCACGTGGACGCATCACCGAAGCGGCTCTCGCCCTGCGCGAACGCGCGGACCTGCCGCTCTTCCTGGGAGGCGACCACAGTGTCAGCCATCCGCTGCTGCGCGCATTTGCGGACGTGCCTGACCTGCACGTGGTGCAGCTCGATGCGCACCTGGATTTCACTGACGAGCGCAACGACACGCGCTACAGCAACTCCAGTCCCTTCCGCCGTGCAGTTGAAGACCTGCCCAACCTGACCCACATCACCACCATCGGACTGCGCGGTCTGCGCACTGACCCGGAAGCGGTGTCGGCTGCCCGGCGCCGCGGCCACACCCTGCTGCCGATGTGGGAACTTGACCAGCTGCACTCGCTGCTGCCCCAGGGACGCAAGGTGTACCTGTCAATCGATGTGGATGCGCTCGACCCCGCCATCATGCCCGCCACCAGCAGCCCTGAGGTGAGTGGCCTCAGTTACGGGCAGGCTCTCGGGATAATCAGTGGCACCATGCACCGTAATGACGTTGTAGGGATCGATTTGGTGGAACTTGCCCCGCAGCTGGACCCGTCGGGCAACAGCAACCTGCTGGCGGCACGCCTGCTCGTCGAAGCACTGGCGGAACGGTTCGGATGAGCATTCTCTTTACCGGCATCAGCCAACTGGTGACGCCCGCCGGCCCGGGACGGAAATGCGGAGCGCATCACCGGGACCTTGCTGTCACTGACGACGCTGCCATGCTTGTCACCGCGTCCGGAATCATTGACTGGGTCGGGGCCGCGGCTGACGCGCCGCCTCACAGCGGTCAGCAGGTTGATCTGCAGGGGAGAGCGGTAGTGCCCGGTCTGGTTGACCCGCATACACACGCGGTCTGGGCAGGTGAGCGGCTGGCTGACTTCGAAGGCCGGACCGCAGGTGCCGGCTACGAGGAGATTCTCCGCATGGGCGGCGGAATCCGTTCGACGATGAAGGCGACAGCGGCAGCATCGCCTGATGAACTGGTCAGCTCAGCACTGCCGCGGCTCGCCCGGCTGGCCGGGAGTGGCGCCACCACTGTCGAAGTGAAGAGCGGCTACGGTTTCAGCGTTGCAGCTGAACTGCGCATGCTCGAGGCCATCAGGGCACTGCAGCGGCTGCTGCCACTGCGGCTGGTTCCGACCCTGCTGATCCATGTGCCACCTGCCGAGCGGGCGGAACGGACCGGATACGTCGACCGGGTGGTCAGTGAACTGATTCCGGAAGTCGCCCGGCGCGGGCTGGCAACCTCGCTTGACGTGTTCACGGAGCTTGAGGCGTTCACCGTGGCTGAAACGCGACGCATGTTCGAAACCGCCGCTGAGCGTGGCCTGCAACTGAAACTGCATGCGGATCAGTTCCACGCGATTGGAGGTGTCGAACTGGCTGCCGCAATGAGGGCGCTGTCGGTCGACCATCTGGAAGCTTCCGGTCCGGAGCAGCTTGAGGTGCTGGCCGCCAGTCAGACCATCGGAACCGTACTGCCGGGCGTGACTTTGCATCTGGGTCTGCCGGCCGCTCCGGCACGGCAGCTGATTGACGCCGGCGGCAGCGTTGCCATCGGGACCGACCTGAACCCTGGTTCCAGTCCGCTGGCTTCGGCGGCCCTGGTGCAGGCTCTGGCGGTCCGGCTGAACGGGCTGGCTCCCGCCGAAGCGCTGACAGCCGGGACCGCCAACGCAGCCGCGGCACTGGGCCTCTCCGGCATCGGCCGGCTTGAGCCAGGCTGCCAGGCGGACTTCATCCAGCTGCACGGCAGCGACTGGCGCGAACTGAGCTATGACCTGAGCGGCAACGCAGTCAGGTCAACGTGGCTCGCCGGAGTGAAAGTGAAGGCTGAACAATGGTTGAACTGAACGGCGAACTGAGTCTGGATGGCTTCATTGCAGTCGTCAGGGACGGTGCGCAAGCCGTACTGGGAAAGAACGCCCTGCACAGGGTTGAGCGCAGCCGTGCGTATGTCGAGAGGCTCGTGGCAGAGGATGAAGCCGTCTACGGCGTCAACACCGGCTTCGGCAAGTTCCAGAACGTGCGCATAAGTCGCGACCAGTTGCAGGAACTTCAGCGCAACCTGATTCTGTCGCACGCCATTGGTGTCGGTGCGCCGTTTGACACCGAAGTGGTGCGGGGCATGCTGCTGCTGCGGGCAGCCTCCCTGGCTCAGGGCCATTCAGGGGTCCGGCCGGCAGTGATTGAACTGCTGCTTGAGTTTCTGAGGCAGGGCGTCCATCCCGTGGTGCCCAGTCAGGGTTCGGTCGGTGCCAGCGGCGACCTGGCTCCCCTCGCGCATCTGGCACTGGCACTGATTGGCGAAGGTGAATGTGAGTACGGCGGAGAGGTGCGCGACAGCGCCGGGGTCCTGACTGAGCTCGGCCTGGAACCACTGGTGCTGCAGGCGAAGGAAGGTCTGGCGCTCATCAATGGCACCCAGGCGATGGGCTCCCAGCTTGCGCTGCTCGTGGCAGATGCACAGACCCTTATGCAGACCGTGGACGTGTCCGCGGCCATGAGCGTCGAAGCGCTGAAGGCCAGCCACCGGCCCTTCGACGAGCTGGTCACCCGCGTGCGTCCCCACAGCGGGGCTGCGCTGGTAAGCGGGAACCTGCGTGCACTTCTGCAGGATTCACCGCTGAACGAATCTCACGCCGATTGCGACCGGGTGCAGGATGCCTACTCCCTTCGGACGGTGCCGCAGGTGCATGGAGCGGTGCGTGACGCCATGGCGCACGTGAGGTCTGTACTTGAGGTGGAGCTGAACTCGGTTACCGACAATCCCCTGGTCTTTGCGGACGAAGGTGAAGTCATTTCCGCCGGGAACTTTCACGGTGAACCGCTTGCGCTGGCAGCAGACTACGCCGGGATTGCCCTCGCGGAGCTGGCCAGCATTTCCGAGCGGCGCATCGAACAGATGCTGAACCCGTCGCTGTCGGGACTGCCTGCTTTCCTGGCCTCTCAGGGAGGCCTGAACTCAGGGCTGATGATCAGCCAGTACACGGCGGCAGCGCTGGTCAGTGAGAACAAGGTACTGGCCCACCCGGCCAGTGTCGACTCGATTCCTACCAGCGCCAACCAGGAGGACCACGTGTCAATGGGCACGCACGCCTGTCGCAAGGCACGGCAGATTCTGGACAACGTGCTGTGGGTGGTGGCAATCGAACTGGCCTCCGCTGCCCAGGCGCTCGACTTCAGCTTGCCGCTCCGTCCCGGCAGGGGAGTTGAGGCGGTGCACAGGCGCATCCGGCAGGACATCCCGCATCTGGAACGTGACATCTACATGAAACCTGACATCGAGAAGCTGCGAACAATGATCCTCAACGGCGAGATTGTCCGTGCGGCCGGAGTTCAGTTGCACTGAGACTGCAGTGACCTTCGTAGCGGGCAGTCCCATCGACACTCATCTGCACATGCGAAACTCCGGCAGGGGGGCTGCACACTTACAGCGCGTGCAGCGTTGCAACACCGTATGACAGAGCCTGCCTTCAGATTTCTTGGAACACCGGCTTTTTATGCCGATGCTGAGTTCATGCCATTGCCGGACACCGTGCCGGCCAGGCTGGTGGCATTGCTGGCGCTCAGGGGAGTGGCAACGAGCCGCAGTGAACTTGCCGGAATGCTGTATCCGGATGAACCGGAAACCGTGGCCCGGCAGCGGGTGCGGCTGCAGCTGAGCCGGGCGCGCAAACTGCATGGAGCACTGCCGCTGAAGACCAGCACACATTACGCAAGCTGCATCGCCGAGACCGACGTGCAACTCCTGCTGCGCGAAACGGAAGAGCGCAACTGGGCTGCGGTCGCCAGCCAGACTGCCCCGCGGCTGCTGGCCAACTGGGAGCTGCCACCCGCCATGGCGGAAGCGCTGGAGCCGCTGCAGAATCAGCTTACCGAAGCGTGGTTACTGGCGATACGGCGCAATGCGCAGGACCTGATGGCCCGGGACGAACATGAACAGGCATTTGCCCAGCTCAACCGGGCATTGGCTGAGGAGCCTACGGCAGAAGACGTGCTCCAGCTGCTGCTCCAGGTCGGACCCGCCGCCGGCAGAAGGCAGGAAGCCCTGGCTGCATTTGAGGTGTTCCTGGCTGGGATTGAGCCGCTGGAACCACTGCCCGCCACGATTGCCCTGCAACGTCAGGTGCGCCGGGAAGCCGGGGGCGCCCTTCCGGATACTCAGCTCGTACGCAAGGCAGCTGCCGTTCTAGGTGAGCTGTCCCGGCCGGAACTGCTGTCCGAAATGGTCAATGCTCCGCTGGCTGCGGTTATCACCGTTCTGGCGGAACTTGAGCATGGCGGCGAACTGACCGGGACGGGCCAGCTGGTGGATGCAGGAGCGGTCCTGGAGAGTCTTGCCGCTGTTGAGAAACGTTATCTGCATGGCCTGGCGGCCAGCGCGCTGCGCCATACGGGGCAGCCGTTTGCCGAAGGTGAGCACTGGCTCCTCGCCGGTGACAGCGAACGGGCAGTGTCCGCATGGTTCCCGGCCACCACCATGCTGATCGGCAGGGAAATCGGCAAACAGGACGAAGCACTTGAGTTTTACGAACGGATTCTGAACCTGCCGGTGCGGTCGCCCGCCTGGTATGCCGCCAGCGCCTACTACGCCGGTCAGCAGCTGGTGCTGCAGGGTCCGGAGCCGGCACTGGCCCGGGTTGAGGAAATTCTGCTGGAGTCCGATGAGCCGTTCGCCCGCACGTTCGCGCTTCTGGTGAAGTCCGATCTGGATCTGGCAGCGGGTCATCTGGAGGACGCGGCAGAAAGTATGCGACTGGCGGAACTGCACGCCCAGGAAACCGAAAGCGTGCCGCTGGGACGCGATGTGAAACTCAGCAGGGTCCGGCTGCTGGCGCTTCAGGGCCAGACGCACGAAGCGCTTGGCATCACCGAGGCCATGCTGGAGCAGCTCAGTCTGGAGCCGCCCAGGTTCGCGCAGCTCACCTGGCTCGGCGCACAGGCTGTGCTGCTGTGCGATCTGGGTGATTACGGGACAGCGCTGGACAGTTACTACCGCCAGCTGGAGCTGGCGCGGACCCTCGGGTTCACTCGGGAGCAGACGCGTGTAGCGGCTGACATACTGGCCACCCTGGCAGACATGGGGCGGGCCGGTGAGGAGCTCGAGCTCGGTCTGGCCGCACTGGAACTCGGTGAGTTCGATGTGACCTGGCCGCTCCGTTACAGTCTGGCCGAAGGCTTCATTGCGCAGGGACGGCATGCTGAGGCAGCTGAACAGCTTGACGCCATCATCGATGCCCCGGCAGCAAGCGCGGGCACGAAGGGTTACTCCCTGGGGCTCAGACTGCGCTTGCCTGAACCGGCACCGCACATTATTGCGCAGGCTTTTGAGTACGCGGCTGGAACGGAGCTGCCCCGGGTCCGCGTGGCGATTGCGGCGGCACTTGCCGAGCTCGTGCCCAGGGTTGAGCCCGCTTGTATCAGCGCGCTCGTGAAGGACGTTGATGCCAGGCAGCTGCCGGCCTGGCTGGCGAAAGACTGGGAGCGGCTTGAATCATTCCGTGAAATTGCATTGATGACTGGCTGAAAACGGCGGCGCATCCGCCCGGCTGCTTGGCATGCTCACGCACGGCGCCTGACGCTCAATTGCCGGCAAGCTCACCAAAGAAGCGATCGCGCCGGGCGAGTTCCTCTGGCGTGAAGTACCCGGCCAGCAGCCGATCCTTGTAATCCTGCGCGTTGCCGTCGCCTGGCACCTCAAGTTCGGCCAGCGGAGTGCAGGGCAGGAGCATGTCCTGACCCTCGGTCCAGTCCGGATTGACGGGCACGCCGTACTCCGCGGCCGCAAGTGGCCAGGTCGCGTCCACGATCCACGGCAGCCTCAGATAATTATGGACATCCGGAACGGGCCCCTCAGCGAGGATGCCGGCCAGATTGGAAGGCAGGCCGGCCGGGTCGATGGCCACGTAACAGGGCGCAGCAATCAGCCTGGATTCAATGCCCAGCTCGGCAAGCAGCGCCTGCAGCAGGTAGTGCTTGCCGGAGCAGGTACCGCGCCACTCCCGGATGGTCGTCCCGGGCTGCCGGTCTGAGGCGCGCAGGTAGGGCATCTCGCGCACAAGCCTGAATGCATCACCGGGACCCGGCTGCTCCGGGACGTCATAACCACGTCCCAGAGCCTGTTTCCTCAGTTCAGTCAGGAGTGATGCCATCGTGGCTCAGCTGCCGGCGAAGCTAAGGTCGGGAATGCTGATGCTGGGCACCAGGAATATGCCGCCGAAACCGGGCCGCCATTCCGGGTCATCGCCGACCTGTTCCACTTTCCTGAGCAGCTCGAACAGATTGAATGAAATGGCAAAATTGTCAACCGGAACCAGTTCGCCGCCACTCACTTCCAGGCCCATTGCCTGAACACTCACGTCGCCCGTGATCGGGTTGGCGCCGGCATGGACGCCCATCACGTCTGTGACGATGATTGAACCGTCACTGCGGGTGATCCCGGAGCCCGGTTCGAGAATCAGGTTGCTCGCACCGACTCCGAGCGTTGAGCGGTACGTGCGCCGGGCATGACCCGTGTTGCGCTGGCCGCTGCGGGCCGCCGTGTCGGAGTTGTGCATGAACGACCGGAACATGCCCTGTTCAACGAGTACGAGCCGTTCAGACCGGGTGCCTTCCGCATCGAAAGGCTGGTTGCCCAGCCCTTCGGGATAGTCGGGATCATCGACGATGGTGACTGACTCCGAGGCAATCCGTTCGCCCAGCCTGTCGTCGAGAAGGCTTTTGCCTTCAACCAGGTTCTTGCCGGAAAGTGATTCCAGCAGAAGGCCAAGCAGGTTCGCGGTGATGGCCGGTTCCAGGATGGCCCGGCGCCGGCCGGTCGTCAGGGGCCGTGCACCGAGGTGCCGGCCGATTGATTCCAGTGCCTTCAGTGATGTCTGCCCAGGTTCCAGCCGGTTGAATTCATTTACGGCCTGCATGTCGAAGCCCTGCTTCACGCTGTCACCTTCACGCAGTACGAGTGAGGTCACCAGCAGAGCATGGCCGGTGCGGAAACTGCCGCTGGCACCCTGGGTTGAACTGATCTCAACCTCAGTCTGGTTCTCGCTGTAACGCGCCATCTGCATGGACTGCAGGCGCGGATCAGCGCTGACACCCGCTTCAAGCGTGATGGCAGCCTGCTTCTTGTCCTCAAGCGGCGCGGACAGGCCTTCGTCAAGAAGATCCTGACGGCCGAGTGCCGTGCCCGCAGGCAGTGAGGCTGACCGGTCGGGCTCCTGCACTTCGGCGTTGGCGATTGCCTCATCCAGCGTCCAGGTCAATGCTTCGGGCGACAGTTCCTCGGTCCAGGCGTAACCGGTGCGGCCCGCCTTTATCACCCGCAGCCCAAGGCCCCCGCTGCTGGACATGCCGATGTCAGCAGCCTGGCCGTCACGGGCTTCAACCCGCAGCTCACGGGAGGTGGTGGCCAGCACTTCCAGGTCGACTCCGAGTTCAGCGGCCCGCTCCATCAGCTGTTGCCTTGCTTCCGCACGGGTCATGCCTCACCTCCGATGACAAGCTCACTCACGAGCAGATGCGGCTGACCGATCTCCACGGGAAGTGAGCCGGAAACTGATCCGCACATGCCGGGTTCGTTGCTGAGGTCATCGGAAACCGCCACTATCTTTCTGATCGAGTCCGGACCCTTGCCGAGCAGCATGGCGCCACGGACGGGTTCGGCAATTTCACCGTTGCGGATCATGTAGCCCTCATTGACGGCGAAGTTGTACTCACCGGAACCCGGCTTGACCTGCCCGCCACCGAGCACGGGTGCGTACAGGCCCAGTTCAATGCCCTCAAAGAGCTTCTCGCGGGGCGTGTCGCCGGCCTCAACAATCGTGTTGCGCATGCGTGAAGTGGGCGCAAAGGTGTAGTCCTGGCGGCGGCCGGACCCTGTGGGCCGGTAGCCCGTGAGCAGGGCGCCGTGCCTGTCCACCATGTAGCTTTCCAGGACGCCGTTGCGGATCAGTACGGTGCTTTCCGTGGGTGCGCCCTCGTCATCGAAGCGGGATGAGCCCCAGCCGTGAGCTGAGAGTCCCTCGTCGACGTAGGTGACCACCGGACTTGCGACCTGCTCGCCCACCATGTTCGACAGGGCCGAAGCGTTACGGGCAACCGAGGTCGTTTCCAGCAGGTGACCCAGCGCTTCATGGAAGATCACACCACCGAAACCGTTACCCATGACGACCGGCATGGTTCCCGCCGGAGCCGGCTTGGCGCGCAGGTTCACCAGCGCGATTTCAGCTGCGCGCCTGCCGACTGCCGCCGGCTCAAACTGTTCGAGCAGCTCGAGGCCCATCGATTTTCCGGGGCCGGCGTAGCCTGTCTGGGTGCTTTTGCCGTCACTGGCAATGACATGGGCAACCAGCCGCGTCCTTACCCGGCGGTCCTCAACGTAAGTGCCTTCCGAATTGGCGATCCAGACGTCCTGTTCCCATTCCAGCAGGTGACCCTCGACCTTGCGGATGTTGCTGTTGATGCGTGCGCCGGCGTCCAGCTCCATAAGTCTGTCCAGGCGCCAGAGTTTGTCGCGGTCAGCGAATTCCAGGACGGGGGCATGGATGTCGGGTCCGCCCTCAAGCTTCCTGAGGTCGATTCCGCCGCGGCCGCTGCTGTCCGGCCTGCCGGCGGCTGAGCCCTTCAGCTGAGCCAGGCTCTGGAGCAGTTCGCTTAAGGCAGCCTCGGTCAGGTCGTTGGTGTAACCGTAGACAACGTCAGTCCCAAAGAAAAGCCGCACGCCCGCTCCAAGCTGAATGCCGCTGCTTGCTTCCGCGACCCTGGCGTCCACGGTGCGCAGCTGGCGGCGGCGCCAGCGCTCCACGTATATTTCCGTGAAGTCGGCCCCCAGCGTTTGTCCCTGACTGAGCAGAGACGCGTACGTGTCGGTGTTGAGCATGACGCATGCTAACAGAGCTCCGTTCGGCGGCCCGATGCTCCTGACACAGCCCACTGCGCGGCTGTAAACTGCCCGCATGTGCGGACGATATGCAACGGCACTCAACCAGGCGGAGTGGTCCGGAATATTCCCGGTCGCGCCGGACACGGTGCGGTTTCCGGAACCCCGCTACAACCTGGCGCCCACCCAGGGCGCCCCTGTCATCCGTGAACTGGACGGCGGGCGGCGCCTTGAGCTGCTGCGCTGGGGCCTGATACCGGCCTGGGCGAAGAGCCCCGAGGACGTGCGTTACAACCTGTTCAACGCCCGTGCGGAGGGGGTCGCTGACAAACCGTCGTTCCGTGGCGCATTCCGGTCGCGGCGGGCACTGATGCCGGCCAGCGGTTTCTACGAATGGAAAACGGTGGACGGCAAAAAGCAGCCGTATTACATCAGTCGCAGCGACGGGCAGCCCCTGATCTTTGCCGGCCTGTGGGAGCGCTGGGAGTCAGCGGGTCAGCAGCTTGATTCCTGCACCATGATCACGACTGAGGCGAATACCTTCATGCAGCAGCTGCACACCCGCATGCCGGTCATACTTGAGCCGGCTGAACGGGAGATCTGGCTTGAGGAAGGTCCTGAGGAGCTGCTGCGGCCGGCTGCTGAAGATGTTCTTCAGGCCTGGCCGGTCAGTCGCGCGGTCGGCAACGTGCGCAATGAAGGGCCGGAGCTGCTCACGCGGATTGCGTAAGCGGCTCCGGCCCGAATGAGGTTGTCAGACAGTTACCGGAACAGCGATTCGTCGAGCGGTTCGTTGATGCTGATGGCTTCATAGCGCATGGATCCGAACAGCCTGGCGGTGCCGTCAGCAACCTCATACATTTCGGTGTCGAACACCGGCAGGTTCGCCAGCTTGGGCTCACCGACGTAAACGGACACCATGTCGCTGTTGCCGCCCATTGCAACGACGTTGCCGAGAAGCTGGCCGTCATCATCGAAGATGAAGCGCACCGTACCGTCGTCTCCCAGTTCGCCTTCCACACCTGCGACCGGTCCGCCGCTGTAGCTGACCTGGTGGCCGGACAGTACGTCGGCATAACTGACGACCCCGTCGTAAGTGGCGGTCACATCACCGTCAAGCAGGCCGCCGTAGGTCACATCCTCGAACATGCCATCAAAGGTGCCTTCCATGCCTGGTGGCATGGGCAGCGACATACCCTGCATCACCATTGACATCTGGCCGTCCACGAAGCGCATCGTGACTTCCATGCCCATGGCATCCGTGATGATGAGGGCGCGTTCGTTTTCGAAATCGATGATTGTGCGGGTGGCAGTGCTGATGCCCTGCTCGACAATTTCCATGAGCATGTGCTGTTCCATGGTCCTCACGTCAGTTGCTTCCTGCTCCGGGACGAGACCTTCCAGCAGCTCACGGGCACGGTCATCAATCTGGGCGAATGCGGTTCCTGCAACCAGCAGGAAGCCAGCGGCAATTGCGGTTTGCTTCAGTTTGTTCATGACTGGATAGTAGTGCTTTTCCATGAGTGGATATTGGGCGGAGGGTTAATCAGGTTCAACCAGCACACGGTTTGCGCGCAGTGTCACGTCCCCGTCCTGCCATGGTACGGCCAGGCCATCACGGTCACGCAGTCGCATGAATCCACTGCCCGCGCCGGGCAATCCGGGTGACTGGTCCACAACCAGCACGGAAAATGACTCTGATCCGCCCGGGAGCAGCTCGACTTCGAGGCCGTCGCAGGCAATAGAGTGGCAGGTCAGCTGCCTGAACAGTCCCGGCGGCCAGTCTGAGTAGTCAATCACATGGGTTGCGTCCGCCACCAGCAGTTGCTGCAGTTCTGCCTGCTGCGGCACGAACAGGTGCAGCTGGTCACCGCCGCGTGGTGACTCCAGGCGCAGCCGCACACCCCCGTGCTCTGCCGGTATCCGTGTAGCGGCCGGGAACTCCAGCGCCTCAGGCTCCGCATCAGCGGCGTGGAAGGCCCAGCCGGTCCAGGGAAGGGCCGGCTCCTGCCAGCCGCTCAATTCCATGGCTTCAAGAAGCGGCGCGGGTACTGGCGCGGCCGGAATGATGTCCAGCAGCCAGCGTGCTTCCTGGCTGACACCTTCTTCTGCCAGCTCAAAATGCAGGATGTCGATGAACTGCGGTGATTCCTCAGTGAACGGAGCAACCTGCAACGCTGTGTACACGCTGAAGGCAGCTCCGAGGAAGACAAGCAGTGTCAGGCCGGCAGGCAGGGGCCGCAAGCCCGGTTTGACAGCCATGAGTGGCAGCAGCCCGAGTGCAGCGAAGCCGGCGCACAGTCCGATGACGCCACCGGCTTCCAGGCCGAGTACGTCAGCCACCGCGAGCGCAAGCTGCAGCCAGACGGCAGCGGAGACTCCCAGGACAATCACGCTGCTCAGCCCGGCCGCTGTCGGATTGCCACGGGCAGGCGACAAGGCCAGCAAGCCATGAATCACAGCGTAGGCAGTTGCCGGCACCAGGAAAACGACACTGGCTCCGGGCAGAAATTCCAGCAGCAGGAAGCCGATCAGGCCAAACCAGAACCAGCCACC
>CAZPLV010000027.1:7091-16672 GCA_964587295.1 uncultured bacterium | reverse complement strand
ACCAGCACTGGAAGGAACACCTCCACAACATGGACGTGCTCCGCCAGGGCATCGGTCTGCGCGGCTACGGCCAGCGCAACCCGCTGCAGGAGTACGGTTTCGAGGCATTCAACCTGTTCGAGGAAATGACCGCCCAGATCAAGCTTGATGTGGCCAGACTCCTGTTCCGCGTGCAGGTCCAGGTCAACGAGCCGCTGCAGCGCCAGCCGCAGCAGCGCCGTGCACCACTCAATTACACCGGTGCCGATGACGGCAGCACGACGACCGCTACGCCCATGCCTGATTTCGGTGACTCGGCTGCTCCGGCAATACCGGCTGGCGGCCGGCCCCGGCAGCAGCGGGGCATGAACCGCGCCCAGCGCCGCCGGCAGGAAAAGCTTGCCCGCAAGGCAGGAAAAGCCGGGGACTGACCGGAATGGAATCATTCGCAACCCGTCTGCACCACCGGGTGCAGACGCTCAACACCCGTGTCTGCCTGGGCCTCGACCCGAGACCCGCACTGCACGCCAGCACCGATCCGGAGTTGCTTGAACACGACCCGGCAAAGGTTGCCCGCGCTGTCGTCGTCTACTTCCGGCAGATTCTGGACGCAACAGATGAACTGGTGGCCTGCTACAAACCGCAGGTCGCTTTTTTCGAAGCGCTGGGCATTCCCGGGCTGATTGCCCTGGCACAGCTGCAGGCTGACATCCGTGAACGCGGCGTGCCCCTGCTTACTGACGCCAAGCGCGGCGATCTCGATTCAACCGCTGAAGCGTACGCAGGCGTTTACCTCGCCGATGGCGTATTTGCCAGCGACGCCCTGACCGTGAACCCCTACATGGGCGTGGACAGCCTGCTGCCGTTCACTGACCGGGCACTCGAGGCGAAACGGGGTGTGTTCGTGATCGTGCGCACCTCGAATCCGGGCGGAAGCGACTTCCAGGAGCTGAAGGACGCTGCCGGCGTCACCGTCGCGGAACATGTGGCTGAGGAAGTGGCTCAGCTGGGCGAGACGGCAAGCCTGGTCGGCGCGACCGATCCGGCAGGCTATTCACACGTCCATGCGGTAATCGGTGCAACGCTGCCCGCCCGGCAGATCAGACGCTTCCGGGAACTGATGCCACGGGCCATCCTGCTGCTGCCCGGTTACGGCAGGCAGGGCGGTACAGCGGAGGCAGCCGCGGCAGCCTTCGACGGCAACGGCCTTGGGGCACTGGTCAGCGCCAGCCGCTCACTCACCTATTTCGGCCCCGATGCCGACCACGTCACCATGGCCCGTGAGGCAACCCAGGCCATGCGTGACAGCATCAACGGGCGCCTCAGCCTGTAATTACCGCCCGGGAACTGCCAGGTAATGACCGATTGACAGTGGCGATATGTTGGTCCTGATCTGCGTGATCATGCCCAGTATCGCGCCCAGACCGATCTCCTGGCCTGAGAAGGCCGCTGCGAACTCGATTGTGCCGGCAACCTCGACGGCACTGAAGTCAAGGTAGTCACGCACGTCAGTCTGCTCAACGACCAGTGGCCACTGCGGTCGCCCCGGTTCGGATGCAAGGACGTACATCGTTGAATCACCGGTGCCCACGAACAGCCGCCAGGCTGTCGTGACCGGTGCTGAGGCATAACGCTGCAGCTCCACGGCACAGGTGCTCAGTGAACTGAGCAGCGCAGTGGAACCGTCCTGAACCGAGGTTCCGTCGGCAACGCGCTTCACCAGCAGTCGGGGATAGGGCGACCAGTTCCAGATGATGCCCACGAACGAAACCTGCCGGTTGTCGTCGTGCGCGATGATTGCCACCGGCCTGACCGCTGCTGCCACGGCGTCCAGCGCCGCGCTCAGCTCCGCCACGAGCATGTCACGGTCCAATCCGGCCGCAGTCTCCGGTTCGGGTTCAAGCCCGTACCAGTCGAGAAAACGCCGCAGCATCTCCGTCCATGTGTCCGCACTCAGTTCCTGGGGGTCCCAGTCATCCGGCAGCAGATCCCTGCCCACCAGATAGTCGACAGCAGCGTAACCGGCCTCGTGTGGTTCAAGCGGCACCGCTGCGTTGTGACGCCAGGCCGGCAGCGCCGGTTCGACCAGTTCAACAGCGCCGTAAAGCAGCTGTGCGGCCAGTGCGCCCCTGCCCATGTCCGCCGGCAGGCCGGCAGCCAGCTGGCCCAGCTCCGCCTCGCAGCGCGCGGCGGCCAGTGCGGCCACACCCAGAAAACAGGCGGCAAGCATCACCCGGTAGCCGCAGATCCGCTTCATGAGGGTCCATTGTACCGCTGACACAGGAAGGCCGGGGGCGTTGCTGCGCCCCCGGCCGGATACGGTCTCTGTGTCTGTGACTTCTCAGCTCAGTTGCTGTCGAGCGGTATTGAAATCAGGCCGTCGACACTGATGTTGTAGCGGGCATTACCGGCCTGTGCTGCCCGGCTTTCGTTGTAGCTGTACACCTTGATGAAGAAGCCCGAGGTTGCCTCAGGGAAATCATAGGTGGGGTTCTCCGCACTCAGGACGGCCTCGGTCTCAACCAGGTTGCCATCCAGATAGATGTTGGCCTGGAAAGCCATGCCCGCAAACTCAGGAGTGACGTGCGTCAGGGTGACGGATGACGCCTCTTCAGTCACGTGGTACCACTGCTCCATGCCGCTCCAGATGATGGCGCTGGCCACGGACTCGCCCGGCTCCAGTTCCTGGGCATCGGTGCGGACGAGGCCGATTTCCTCATCCAGCGTGCCGCCCCACACGTACAGGTCGAAACTGGTGTCCGCATCCGCATTCACGCGCAGATAGCGGGTGGTACCGATGTTGTTGTCCGTTGCGTAGCCGATGCAGGGTCCGGTGCAGGTCATGCCCAGGTCGATGTCGGCGGGTGCGAGTCCGGCTGCAGCAAACTCCGGCGGAGCGTCACCATTGTGACCGGCGAGAGTGTCGAACCAGCCCGTCTCGGTGCTCATCACGGCAACGCTGGGCGTGCCGGCAATCGAGTCGTAAAGCTGGACGTCAGATATGCCGGTGTCGGTGGAAACCTCGAACCAGACGTAGTCCATCTCGAGCACCTGCGGCGGAATCGTCACCTCAAACAGCGCGGTCTCGCCCGCTGCCAGGGATACGCCCGTCCGTACCGGATCGCTGCTGTCGGTGGACGCACTCACCGCAATCTTTTCCTCGCTCGGGAACGGATCGAGCGGAGGAATGGTGTTGCCACATGCGGCCAGTACGAGTGCCGCCATGCTGACGCCTGCTGCCAATTTAAGTTTCTTGATCATTTTCTGCCCTCCCGCGCTCAAACTAGCAGGAGGTGCGGAGGGCAGACTTCAGTTCAACACGCAATTGGCCGGACGGGCCTACTCAACCACCATCACGTAGTCATACGCTTCAGGCGCGCCCGAGTGCAGTTCGAGCTCCAGGTCCGGAGCCACGTCTGCAATGCGTCCAGCCACCTCCTGGGCGGCCTCTGTGCCTACGCTGGCATTGTGGAACAGGGTGGACAGCTCAAACTCCCCTGCGTTGCCCTCAACGAGCTTCAGCAGCGCCTCCTCAGGCGAGTCTGCCGCAACCATGATCGTTCCGTCCACCAGGCCGATTGAGTTCCCGGCCTGCACGTCCACGCCATCGACGGTTGCCGTGCGGGTGGCCCTGGTGATCTCGAAGGTTCGTGTTCCGTCCGCCGCTTCCTGCATGTCCTGCCAGAAATCGTCCAGAGAGGCCTCGGTGTTGAACGGGAACAGTGCTGCCAGCCCCTGTCCGTACGTGCGGGTGGGCAGCACCCTGACGACCCTGTCGGTGACGAGGGCGGCCACGCGCTCTGCCGCCAGGATGATGTTGGGATTGTTCGGCAGGATCACCACTTCTGCGGCGGGCACACTGCGCACGGCGTCAGCAAGGTCTTCCACACTCGGGTTGCGCGTCTGGCCGCCCCCGGCCACCCGGGCGCCGAGTGCACGGAAGGCATTCACCAGGCCGTAACCGTCGGCCACTGCCACTACCCCGGAAACCTGGGCCAGCTCGCTGCTCAGGTCAGCTCCGGCCAGAATCTCGGAGTGCTGTTCGCTCATGTCCTCGATCTTCGTCTGCACCATCCGGCCGTGGCGTGCCACCAGACCCAGCAGTGTCTCGGGTTCCTCGGTATGGATGTGGCCCTTGATGAAGCCCTCGGCTCCGACAACGAGCAGTGAATCACCGAACGGCTCGACGAGGCTGCGGATCGCGGCAGCATCAACAGTGGCGTCCGCCAGCAGGAATTCCGTGCAGTAGCCCAGTTCGGTTTCGTCGAACTGCAGCTGTGCCCGGTTTTCCACCTTCGGCTTTTCCGGCAGGTCCCGGCCCTCGAAGTGGGCGATGAGTCCTTCAAAGATCCGCAGCAGGCCAAGTCCGCCGGCGTCAACGACGCCAGCTTCCTTGAGCAGCGGCAGGAGTTCCGGTGTCTGCTTCAGGGCCGCCAGGCCACCGGTGTGTGCGTCACGCAGAATCTCAAGCGGACGTTTGTGAAGCGCCTTGGAGGCGGCTTCGGCGAGCCTGCTGACGACAGTGAGGATTGTGCCCTCAACGGGTTTCAGCACGGCGGCATACGCGGAGCTGGTGGCGGATTCCAGGGCGGCAACCAGCTCGCTGCTGCCGAGTGCGCCATGGGATCGGACGCTGTCTGCGAAGCCCTTCAGTATCTGGGAAAGGATGACACCTGAGTTGCCGCGGGCACCGAGCAGTGACCCGTAGGACAGGGCCTTGGCGAAGCTCTCCATCGTGACCGAATCGAGCTCACCGAACTGGCGCCGGACGGACTGGAGGGTGAGGTGCATGTTCGTGCCGGTATCGCCATCCGGTACCGGATAGACATTCAGGGCATTGACCTCATCTACGTGGACGCCGAGCCAGTCGGTGGCAAACGCGAACGCTTCAAGCAGTTCGCCGGCAGAGAATGCGGGCGTGGCTGCGTCGGTCACCGGCATGCGGGTCCCTGCTCAGGCTGTCTGCACATGTGAAACATGATGAGCATCATACATGCACCAACCTGAACCTTTCAGTAACCCAAGCTCTTCAGGCCATGCCGGCCAGGAAGCCACGCTGACGCAGCGCCCGGATCAGATCCATCACGGTCAGTTCGCTCGCGTCGTATTCAACCATCGCCTGCCCGTCATTGCCGGCCTCGACCGTGTGCACGCCCTTGACCGCCTGCAGCACCTCGCTGACGACTTCGGTGGCGGAGGCGTTGTCCATGCCACGTACACCGAGCATCACCCGCTGCCTCATGAAAGCGTGTCCCTGCCGCGCGTGCCCAGCACCAGACCGTAGCTGTCGACCGGCAGCAAAGTGAACCCGTTGGCAGCCAGAGCTTTCGCGCCGAGCCCGTCAGCTGACGGGTGGTCCGCGAGCAGATCGTAGACGCCCGCGTCATAGGCGCTCTTCACCACTGCATCCAGCAGGGCCATGCGGGCGGCTTCATCGTCCGGGTCCCGGACCGCAACCCTTTCCAGCCTGACCGTGGGCCTGCCACCTGTCCAGACTGCGTTTGCCAGAACGAAACCGCGTGCTTCCTGGCCGATCAGCGCGACAAACGAATGGCCGGTCCGGGCGTGGTAACTGGCGCTGCCGCGGCTCGCCGTGACTTCCAGATCAAATGCTTCGGCGTAGCTGCTGTCGATCTCCAGCAGAACTTCCGTGTCGTCGCCCGAAAGGAGCCTCACCCTGTGGAGCTGTTCAACTGCCGTCATGCCCACCATTGTGCCATCAGAAGAGCAGCCGCCGGGTAAGGTTCTCCTCTGAAGGTTCCCGCTCGAAAGGTCCGTAGCCCGCCTCGACGAAGTAGAGCCCGTGTGCGGCGACGTTGTGCCCAGCCAGGGTCCGGTCTTTCGCGGCCAGTATCCGCGGCAGGTCCGCTGGCTGCAGCTTGCCCTTGCCCACCCAGAGCAGTGTGCCCACGATCGTGCGGATCATGTTGCGCAGGAAGCCGTCAGCGACCACGTGATAGCGGAGCTCGCCGCGTTCTTCCCGGAGTTCGCTCAGCAGCACCGTCCTGACCCGTGAGCGGGTTTCCTGCGTTGCGAAACTCGAGAAGTCGTGAGTGCCGGCCAGCAGTGAGGCCGCCTCCTGCATCGCCGCAACGTCCATCTGGCGGTGCACAGCCAGCACCCGGTGGCGGTCCAGGGCCAGGCCGCGCGGGTTGCCGCGCACGACCCTCAGCCGGTACAGGTAGCGCCGGTACAGACATGCGTACTGAGCCTCGAAGCCGTCCGGCACCTCCTCCACCTCCAGGATCCTGACATCAGCGGGCAGATGCGCATTCAGCGCGAGGCGGACTTTCTCAGGCGGGATCGCCAGGCCGGTGTCGACATGCGCCACCATTGCCAGAGCGTGCACGCCCCTGTCGGTCCGGCCCGCACCGGCAAGCGGCGAATGCGGGCCCGGCAGCCGTTTGAGCGCCTGCTGCACGGTGTCCTGCACGGTCCGCTCACCCGTCGTCTGCAGCTGCCAGCCGCTGAAGTCAGTCCCGTCAAACTCAATCGTCAGTTTCAGGCGGCGCACACGTGTCACAGAGAGATTCTATGCGCCCGGGCCGTTGCTATACTCCTCACCGATGTCCCTGCCCCCCACCAACGACACCATCGCGGCCATTGCCACGGCGCCCGGTGCGGCTGCCATCGGCATCATCCGCCTGTCCGGGCCTGACTCCCACACCATCGCCGGCCAGCTGTTCACACCTGTGGGTGGCTTCGGGTTGCCGGAACCGGGCAGCTTCAGATTCGGCAGCTACCGCGCGGAAGGCGAGGTCATCGATGAGGGCCTGCTGCTGCTGTTCGCTGACGGCCGCTCCTACACGGGACAGGCGGCAGTCGAGATGCAGGTGCACGGCAGCCAGGCAGTGTTGCGCCGTCTTCTGTCCGCCTGCCTGACGGCCGGCGCGAGGCAGGCCGGTCCCGGTGAATTCACCATGCGCGCCTGGCTCAATTCGAAACTGGACCTGGCCCAGGCCGAGAGCGTCCTGCAGCTGATCAACTCCGAAAGTGACGCCGGCCGCCGCAACGCACTGACGGGACTGAGCGGCGCCCTGAGCGAGCGCATTGACTCACTGCAGTCACGTCTCACCGCCATTTACGGCACCCTGCAAGCCCAGCTGGACTACCCGGATGAAGGGGTCGGCGAACCGGAATTCATCACGCCGCTGAAACAGGTGGCCGCGGAGATGAGGCAACTGCTCGACAGTGCTGCCGCCGGCAGAATCGCAAGCACCGGAGCCAGGCTTGCTCTCAGCGGCAGGCCCAATTCCGGCAAATCCAGCCTGCTGAATGCGCTGCTGGGCTTCGAGCGCTCGCTGGTGAGTGATACGCCCGGTACCACCCGTGACTACCTTGAAGCCAATATCGAGCTCAAGGGCCTGAAGGTGACCCTGGTGGATACTGCCGGCCTGCGCGAAAGCAGCGACGAGATAGAGAGCCGCGGTGTGGAGCATAGCCGCAGCATCGCCTCGAGTGCCGACCTGGTACTGGTCGTGCTTGATCCCACCCAGGACAGTCCTGCAGATCCGCACACCACTGCGCTGCTCGCCTCCGTACCGGCGACGCGGCGCCTGGCACTGTGGACCAAGGCCGATCTGGGGGTCCCGCCAGCGCTGGCGGGAGTGGACCTGGCGGTGTCAAACGTGAGCGGTTCCGGTCTGGCCGAGCTGCGTGAACAGATTGTCAGCCGACTGGCGGGTGACGCAGGGTCCTCAGAGCTGCAGGTCAGTGTCGAGCGTCACGCCAACGCCCTCGGCAACGCCCTGGCGGCTGTGGAAGCTGCCCTTGAGGCGCCCGAGGACCTGGCCGCACTGGACCTGGCTGCCGCGCTGGCTGAACTGTCGACAATCACGGGCCGCAGGGACATTGCCGCTGAGACCATCGCGGAAATCTTCGCGAATTTCTGCGTAGGCAAATGACTCAGCCGTTCACGGTTTGCCGCCGACCCATTCCACCTGCAGGCTGCCATCGGCCAGGGCTTCCTCGAGTTCCTGGTCGGTTGCATTGCGCAGACGCGGCAGCTCGGCGAACCGTTCAAGCCCCGAGGTCGTACCCAGACGGACCGTAACGGGAGCATCGTCTGAGAGACGGCCGATGCGCCATACAAGGCTGCTGGCCAGACCCTCAAAGTCGGACTCGTCCACACCCAGTTCAGCGAGTGCGGCCTGCACCTGTTTGGTGACTGCTTCAGGATTCATCAGCACAACCATAACTCAGGCGCCGGCTGCCACCACAACCGTGTATGAACACATATTTGTAATCCTGCACGGATTGAATTATCACCTGCAGTTCCTATCATGAGAATGAACCCGGCAATAAGCTCACCAGTCTGGTGCCGTTGCCGGAGCAAGTTCTTGCAGAAAGGCCCTGAACATGAAAAACAGAGCAGCAATTATCCTGTCCGTTTCGGCCGCTTTGGCTGCGACAGCTTTCCTCAGTCTTCCCCTTACGCCCGCGCTTGCCCAGCCCGGATCCGCTGAGAGCGGTCTGCTTGAATACGAGCGTAATACTGTGGAAATTGTCGAACAGTACGGACCAAGCGTTGTGGCGGTTGACGTGACCATTGCGGGCCGCACCGTTTCAGGTGGCCAGCTGGGCATTCCTGACTTCTTCCGTGAGTTCATGCCGCCGGAATTCCAGTTCCCGTTCCAGCGTGACCTTGAGATGCCAAGTCAGGAAACCGCAGGCAGCGGTTTCGTCATCGATGACGAGGCGCACATCCTGACCAACTACCACGTGGTTGCCGGAGCGCTCGAGCAGGGCAGCACGACAATCGGTGAGGGCTCGGCAGTATCCGTTTCCTTCCCGGGCGGAGAGGCCCTCGAGGTTGAGGTGATCGGTGTTTCGACCATCTACGATCTGGCCCTGCTGCGCCTGACTGAACCGGACGAGCTGCCGGCTGACGCGCGCCCCATCGAACTGGGTGACACTGACGCCCTCCGGCCAGGCCAGAAGGCAATTGCCATCGGCAACCCGTTCGGCTTCGAATCAACCGTGACGCTCGGCATCGTCTCTGCTGTCGGGAGACACTTCCCTTATGTCGGAGAGGTCGACTTCCCGATGGTGCAGACAGATGCTCCCATCAATCCCGGTAACTCCGGCGGGCCCCTGCTTGACTCGAGCGGCCGACTGATCGGTGTGAACACTGCCATCATGCCCAACGTGAGTGTGACCGGCGAACGGGGCAATCTGGGTATCGGCTTTGCCATCCCGGCCGATATCATCGAGTCGGTGCTGCCTGAACTGCGTGACGGCGGACTGCATTCCATTCCCACTCGCCCACGCCTGGGCATCTCAATTCAGGACATCACCATGTTCCCGAGGGAAGTCCGTGAGCAGCTGAACCTGCCTGACAGCGGCGTGGCAGTGATCAGGGTAGAGCCGGGCGGCGCGGCCGAAGAAGCTGGCCTGCGCAATCCGTCATTCGCAATCAACCTGCCGGGAGTGGCTGAGCCGGTGCCGGTTCCCGCTGACATAATCATTGGCCTCAACGGCGAGGACATCGACACCTACACGGAACTGCAAAGCCGTATCGTCACATTCGGTGACGGCGACACGGTGACGCTGACCGTGCTGAGGAACGGCGAGGAAACCGAAATCGACGTCACACTCAGGGT
>CAZPLV010000027.1:0-6991 GCA_964587295.1 uncultured bacterium | reverse complement strand
GAGGAGCTGGTCCGCACCACCAACCTGCGGGATCTGATCGACATCAGCCTCAAGGCAGGTCTGCTCAAGGGCGAGCGGTTGGCGGCATTCCTGCGGGAATACCTGCCTGACAGTTTCGGCGAACTCCAGCTGCCGCTGGCGATCACCACAACAGATATCGAGTCCGGTGAGCAGATTGTCCTGACTGACGGCGACCTGGTCACGGCCATACGGGCGTCCGCCAGTTTCCCGGGTGCTTTTGAACCGGTCCCCTACCGGGGACGGGTGCTGGCCGACGGTGGCATTGTCAACAACCTCCCGGTGGACGCCGCCATCTACCTGGGTGCCAGCTGGACAATCGCCTCGGACGTGACGCCGGTGCGCAGAGCCAACTACGTTCAGCCATCGGAAGAAGGTAATTTCTGGGAGCGCCTGCTGGCCACGGTCAGGCTCGAACGCCGCAACCCGATGCTGCAGATGATGCTCCGTTCGACCGACATAATGCAGGCAATCCTCACCGATATCCAGCACACGATGCATCCTGCCTCGGTGCATATCCGCATGCCTCTGCCCGGCATCCGCATCGAGTCGTTCTTCCAGGCTGAGGAAGTCATCCGCCTGGGCAAGGAAACGGCCCGGCCGGCCCTGGTTGCTGCCGGACTGCTCATGGAGGACCCAAAGGAAGCGGTAGAGTAGTCCTCATGCCCGAAACAAGAAAGTCGTCACAGCAGGCCCGCGGGGGCAACCGCTTCTGGCGTGAGGTAAGGGGGTACGCCGAGGCTCTGGTAATCGCTTACCTTGTCGTCACCTTCCTGTTCAACACCGTGGGTGTCGTGGGTGCCAGCATGCAGCCCAATCTGGACGGCGGCGTCGGTTCCAGCAACATGATCCGCTCACTCCTCATGGGTGACAGGGTGTTCATCCCCAAGTACGACAACTGGCTGCGCCGCATGGGCGTGCTGGGCGAGTTCGAACGGGGCACGATTGTCGTGGTCCGTGAGCCTGCCAATGCCCCGACGGCCCAGGAAAAGGACAGGCTGCAGTTTTTCATCAAGCGCATCATCGGACTGCCCGGTGACCGCGTGCGGATAAATTCCGGCGAGGTGTTCGTCAACGGTCACCAGATTGACCAGGGGTTCATCACGGACAGCGGGGAAATAGTCCCTGACCCGATCAACTTCCCGGTGGTGACTGCGGAGGACGGTGAGGTGACCGGACTCAACATCGGCTTCAACCGCACCGCCGCCGGCACCGCGGTTCCGGATCTGGCCCGCACCAACTACACCCCGCTGGCGATTGACCTGAACGATTCCCGCGTCCAGCTCTACTACGGAACGATGGTGGATTCATTCGCGCCCGTACCTGAGGGTGCGCCGGACGGACAGCCGTTCATCCTTGACCTGATCGTGCCTGAAGACCACTATTTCGTGCTTGGTGACAACCGGCAGAGCCTGCGCGGCGGCAGTGAGGACTCGCGCTACTTCGGTCCGGTTCCGGCCATTACTGTAGCCGGCCGTGCAGCCTCGGTCATCTGGCCGCCCAGGCGTGAGGGTGAGTGGAACTGGCGCATGCTCACACCACCCGAAGCCTTTGACGACATCCCGGACGCGGCTGACCAGGACTGAGCCCGTGGAGACCACACCAGTGTCCCCACCACCAGCGGAGCGCCGGGGACACTGGAAAGGCTGGCTCACGGCAATACTGCTCGGGGTGCTGATCAACGTGTTCCTCGTCACCACGGTCGGAATCAGCGGCAGCTCCATGCAACCGACACTGCTTGGGGGCGAGCGGGCACTGGTGCCGCGCTTCGAGCAGTGGCTCAACCGGTTGGGCTCAGGCACTTACGGACGTGGCGACATCGTGTTCTTCCCCGATCCGACCACAGGGTCCTGCAGCTGGCGCTGTCCCTACCTGATAAAGCGCATAGTTGGCCTGCCCGGCGAAACAGTGGAAATCCGGTCCGGAACTGTGCTGATCGGCGGAGCCGCACTCGCGGAACCTTACCTGGCGGACAGCTGGCGCGGCAGTTTCAGCATGGCACCGATCACGGTGCCCGCGGACAGTTACTACGTCCTGGGAGACAACCGTTACCCGTACGGTTCTCAGGACTCAAGGTCCTTCGGTCCGGTGCCGGTTGAATCGGTGGCCGGTCGGGCCAGCACGGTGATCTGGCCGCCATTGCGCATCGGTGACGAAGGCCTGAGCGTCAACATCCGGGGCCTCTGAACCGTTTAGCCGGCGTTTTCACCTGCCAGTCCGAGTTTCTCTGCATCAGCCTGCATTGCCTCAACCACAAAGGCAATATGCTCCCACAGGTCAACTCCCAGTTCCCGGGCGCCCTGTTCGACGTCGGCGCGGTTCACGCCCGCGGCAAATGCCTTTGACCTGTATTTTTTCCGCAGGCTGGACAGCTTGAGTTCACGTATGTTCCTGTCCGGCCGGACCAGCACTGCCGCGGTGATCAGGCCGGTGATCTCGTCACAGGCGAACAGGACTTTGGCCAGGTCACTGTCACGGCTCACACCGAGTTCGTCGCCCGCGTGGCCCAGGATTGCAATGCACAGCTCTTCGGGCCAGCCGTTTTCGCGCAGGTGGGCAACCCCTACCGAAGGATGGCCGTCCGGACCGACCTCGGGATGGCGTTCGTAATCAAAATCGTGAAGCAGCGCCGTGGCGGCCCACAGATCCTCATCTGCACCCTGTTTGCGTGCATAGGCTGTGACTGCTGATTCAACTGCAAGCATGTGGTTGCGCAGACTCTCGGACCGGGTCCAGTCGCGCATCAGGTCGTAGGCTCTGTTCCGCAGGGTCATGTTGCCAATATGGCACAGGCTTAAGATGCCGTATGCCGCCACAAGTCATACACAGTGACAATATTGCAGTTACGGCCTTCGGTCTGTGCCACGAACGCCTGACCCAGGCACTCGAGTCCCGGGGCACGGCCAGCATGGTTCTGTCCGGGGGTTCAACGCCGCAGCCGCTCTATGCCCTGCTGGCCGACAGCGACCTGCCCTGGCACAAGATTCACCTGTTCTGGGGTGATGAACGCTTCGTTCCTCACGATGATTCCGACAGCAACTACGGCTCGGCCCGACGCGCACTCATTGATCTGATTGACATTCCGGAAGGCAACGTGCACCCCTGGCCGATACTGGACAGCGCCCGTGCCTCTGCCGAGGCTTACAGCGACATCCTGCAGAGTACGGTCGGACCGGACACGGTTTTCGACCTGACACTGCTGGGTCTGGGAGGCGACGGGCACACGGCCAGCCTCTTCCCCGGCACCGGCGTGCTGGCCCAGCCTGGCCTGACCGTGGCGAGCCGTCCGGCCACAGTCTCAAACGAGCGGCTCAGCCTCACGGCAGCTGCGCTCAGCAACAGCCGGACAGTACTGTGGCTCGTTTCTGGGGCGGACAAGTCCCGGGCACTTGCCGATCTGCTGGCTGACAGCGCGCCGGCTCACGGAGAGTACCCTGCACGCGCCATCAGCGCACTTGATGAACATCTGCTCGTGACCGACCTGCCGGTCTGAAGCCGGCGCAGCTGCTCAGCCCGCAGAGCTGGCCCAGGTCACGAAGCCGGCATCTGCCCTGCTCGCTGCCAGCTCATTGACCGGCTGCACCCGCACCCCATATACAAGACTGCCGCTCTGCCCCGGCAGGAAGTTTGCCTCAAAGATGCGGTCTCCGCCGGAAGCCTGCAGCTCACTGAGTTCAACGTACTCAAACGCATCCTCGCCAGTCGCATCGGCGTGACGGTACAGCAGCTGCACGCTGAGCCGGGCGTCTTCCGGAGCCCCACTGACACGGGCGCGCACGAAGTGCTCCCGGTCCAGCCGGCCTTCGCCGCTGACTTCAGCCTCAACTGTCAGACCGTCCCACCAGCCGGCAGTGGTGCTGCGCCATCCGGCAAGTTCGCGCGCTGCGGCATGGCCGTCCTCGAACAGCTGCCGCTGCCGCTCGGCCAGCGGCCGGTAGAGACCATCGACGTAATCGGTAACCATGCGCCGCGCGGAGAACTGCGGGGCTATCGTCATGATTGCGCGGCGTGAGCGGTCGATCCAGCCCTGGGGCAGTCCATCCCCGTCACGGTCATAGAACAGCGGAACAACCTCGTCCTCAAGCAGGTCCATCAGTTCAGCAGCGTCGCTCCGGTCGACCACGTCGGTATCGGTGTAGGGCTCGGTCCAGCCGAAAGCCCAGCCGTTGAAACCGTCAAAGCCTTCAGGCCACCAGCCGTCGAGTACGGAAAGGTTGAGCACACCGTTCATCGCGGCCTTCTCACCGCTGGTGCCGGATGCCTCGAGCGGCCGGCGCGGGTTGTTGAGCCACACGTCAACGCCGCGGGTCAGTGCCCGGCCGACTGCCATGTCGTAATCCTCCACGAACAGGATCGAACGTTCGAAACGCGGGTCTCGTGAGAGCTCGTCAATACGGCGGATGAGCTCCTGGCCCGGTTTGTCTGCCGGGTGCGCCTTGCCCGCGAAAACGAGCTGCACGGGCCGGTCCGGATTGTTGAGCAGGCGCTCGAGCCGGTCCAGGTCCTGCAGGATGAGCGTGGCCCGCTTGTAGGTGGCAAAACGGCGTGCGAATCCGATGGTGAGTGCATCGGCATTGAACAGGTCCGAAACGTGCTCCACGGCTTCATGGCTGGCATGCTGGCGCCTGAGCTGGCTTGCCAGCCTGCGCCTGAGGAAGCGCAGGCTCTGCCGCTTCATCGCCTGGCGTACCTGCCAGAATCCGGCAGCGGGAACCTGTTCGAGTTCTGCCCAGAGGTCGCTGTTCGCGCCACTGTCGCGCCAGTCCTGGCCGAGGTGCTCATCCAGCATCTTCTGAATGTCACGGGCCAGCCATGTGCCGCGGTGCACTCCGTTGGTCACGTGGGTGATCGGTACTTCGGGCAGCGGGACTGCCGGCCACAGGTGCGACCAGATGCGGCGGCTGGTTTCACCATGCAGCTGTGCCACGCCGTTGCGGCGGCTGCTGAACCGTATTGCCAGGGCGGGCATGCTGAACACGTCGCCCCAGCCGTGATCGGCAACCCCGAGGGCGTCAAACTCATCCCGGCTCAGGCCAAGCTGGGTCCACATGTCGGTCAGGCACTCATGCACGAGCGCGAAGTCAAAAGCATCATTGCCGGCAGCCACAGGTGTGTGCACCGTGAACAGCGTGCCTGCGGTGACGGCTTCACGGGCAGCGGCGAAGTCCATACCCTGGCTGACCAGTTCGCGGCTGCGTTCCAGCACCATGAAGGCACTGTGGCCCTCGTTCATGTGCCACATGTCCGGTTCGATGCCCAGTCGCCTCAGCATCCGGACACCACCGACACCGAGAATCATTTCCTGGGCGATGCGGGTACGTTCGTCGCCGCCGTACAGGCTCAGCAGCAGCTGCCGCTGTTCGCTGGCGTTGGCGTCGAAATCCACGTCAAGCAGGTAGACGCTGATGCGGCCGACCCGGACTTGCCAGCAGCGGATGTGCACATCATGGCCGTAAACATTGACCGAAACGGTGATGTCGTTGCCGTCTCCGTCGCGCACCGGTGTCATCGGCAGATCACCCGGTGAGCGCCGCTCGAAAATGGCTTTCTGGCGTCCGTCGCTACCCAGGCGCTGGTGGAAGTAGCCGTCGGGATACCAGAGTCCGATGCCGACCAGAGGTACACCCAGATCCGAGGCGGCCTTGGTGTGGTCGCCAGCCAGGATGCCAAGCCCGCCGGAATAGACGGGAATGGATTCGTGCCAGCCGTACTCGGCGCAGAAGTACGCGTAAGTGTCGCCGGCCAGTTCGCGGCTGCGCTCGCCGCTGCCCAGCATGTAGCTGTCAAACGCAGTCAGCACCGAGTCGTAGTTGCCGAGGAATTCCTCGTCTGTAGCTGCGTCATCGAGCACCTGCTGGCTGACTTCCCGCAGGAAGGCTACCGGACTGTCCTGTACGCGGCGCCACAGGTCGCGGTCCAGCAGCCGGAACAGGTTGCGCGCCTCAGGCACCCACGTCCACCACAGGTTATTGGCGATTTCGTCAAGCCTGCCAATGCGCTCAGGCAACACCGGCAATACGGTAAGTCTGCCAAGAATTTCCACTTGTTCGTTCACATCCTTCTGTCGGGCCAGCGGCCGCAGGGCCACACGCGCCCGTGGCCCTCAGGCAGTTATGGCAGGTTAACCTGACTGCCTTATGAAGTTGTCAGGATTTCAGACCATCCTGCTCGCGCTTGCCTTCATCATTGCGGGGGGCGCCAGGCATGCCGCTGCACAGGTCATCAGTTTTACCGGCGGCTACGCGGGAGCTCCCCTGCTGCAGGTCGCACTGAAGGACCAGCCGCTGGCGAGCGGGCGTGCCAGCCTTGGCGTGAGGCTGCTGCCCGCCCCCGGCCTCGACCTGCACCTGCGCCATACGACCGGTCTCGGCCCACTGGGTAACGTAATCATCGATGCAGACGCAACAGGAAGCATCGGCGGCCCGGCACAGCTGAGCGTCGCTGCCAGGGCAAGTCTCGGTCCGGTCGCCCTGCGGCTGCGCCCGTTCATCAGCAGCGCTCAGCAGCTGACGCGGCTGCGGCCAGCTGATTCAGGTTTCCAGCCGCTGCCTTATTCCTCGGGTCCCGCGGTCTGGGGGGTCCAGCTGGGAGCCAGCTGGCGCCTGAGCCGGGACCTGATGCTGGTGGCTGATCCCACGCTGATTTTCGGCGCCAGGGGCTCTGCCCTGCACCTGCCGTTTGAGGTCCAGCTGCGTGCTTTCGCTGGTCCGCACGACCTGCGGCTGCTGGTGAGCACCCTGCTTCCGTTCAGCGGTTCCGGCCAGGACCTGAGCGGCTGGTCAGCTGCCGGAGCCGGCCTGAGAGTCAACCGGCAACGGGCTGCTGCCTGGGAACTGTGGCTGTTTTTCGGCGGCAACCGGTTCAGCCAGTCTCCCGGAGTCGGCTTCAGCGTGCAGGAGTCGGTTGCCGGTGGCACGCTGCTGGCCGGGCTGAGGCTGGAACCTTACCGTTCCGATCTCAGGCCACTGCAGCT
>CAZPLV010000026.1:0-16749 GCA_964587295.1 uncultured bacterium | reverse complement strand
TCACCCACCGGAACCCAGCGGGTGCACGTTGCACTGGACGGGGATGCGGACGAGAAGTGGACGTACTGGACTGATGGCACTATCGCGGACATGAATCAGGCCGCACGCGACTGGTTCACCACTATCGTTTCGGAGAGCGTGCGCGAGGAGCTGCGGGAAATCCGGGAATCCGGGGTTTCGCGGGCAGCTGCACTGACTCAGCAGCCTGACGGCACCAATGCGACGATCATCGTACTGGCCGAAGACTGGCAGTTTGCGATGCCCGGATTTAACCGGATGGTCATTCCCGCCGGCCCGCCGGGCGCGCTCAGCTTCGAATTTCTCGCGCAGGCGTACGCTCACGGACTCGTCGGCCAGGGTCTTTTCGAGTTGACGCTGCACTACCTCTTGCCGCTCGTGGAGCCTGAGGCGGTGGGGGAGGCGCTCTATGCCGTGGCCCACGTTGAAGACCCGTCACTTCAGGCGGCTTTAAGGGAAGTGCTCGCAACGACCCCGTAGCATAGGTGCCCACTTCCGCGGGTGCCAGAGCAGGCTCGCCTCGACGGCCCCACTTCAGGCCTCGGGGCCGGCAGGTTGAGAAACCAACTCCAGCAGCGGATCGCCGTCGTAGTTCTCAGTGAACCTCCGGAATCCCAGGCTCTCGTACAGGGTGCGGGCCACGTCATTCTCAGGGTCGTGCGCAATCACGATGCGCTTGTAGCGTTCCTGCAGCAGTGAGACCGCCAACAGGACCGCCTGCCGGCCGTAACCCCGGTCCTGTTGGCCCTCGTCAATCACAAGGTGGATGATCTCGCCGACACCGGGCCGGAGCACGCTCAGTTCCTCATCCGCGAAATGCTGGCCGAACGCGATAGTGCCGACCGGGTCCTCCTGGTCATCCACCATGATCAGCCGGAACGCGATTTCGGGGTGTTCTGCCGCGTTCCTCGCCCAGTAGGAGTTGCGGTGGACCCACGAGCGCGCCTCCTTGCCAGCGGAAATCTCGCTGACCCAATGCTGGTTCTCCGGTGTGACCTCGACGAACTTCACCGAGCGATTATAGGCGTACTATCGATTCAACCACGGTAGAGTAAGACACTCTGATCGACGCGTACTTTCCCAGATCCGTCTTCACTGCGGAGAGCCAGGATGTTGACGAGCTGGCGCATCAGCTCAGCTCTGATGTCACTGAGTTTGCCCGCGACCTGCTGGCAATGTCGCGTTTCGAAGCCCTGCGTCCGGTTTACCCGGGGAAGTGGTCGCCGCTGCAGATCGGCACCCATCTGCTATTGGCCAATCGGTTGTTCTCCGAAGCGATTGCCGAGTATGTGAACGCGGGCAAACCGCTGGAACTGCCCAGGGGGTCGCTGACCGCGGCCGGCACGATGGTGGCGCATGAGGCTACCGTACCCACGGACCTGCCGGAACCAGTGGATGCAGCTACCAGCCTGCAGCTCGGTGCAGCTGAGCTGGCGCGCCAGGTTATCCGCAGCCAGGAGGCGGGCGTTGCAGACCAGGTGTGTCTGGTTCATCCGTTCTTCGGACCGATGAACCCCGTGGAGTGTCTGCAGCTGGCGGTCGTGCACGTGCGGCACCATCATCGGCAACTGCCTTTGTGACTGATGCCGGTGAGCGATGGCCCTGCCGAGCGTGACCGGTCGGCGGAACGGACCAGTGTTGCCCAGGCAAGTGGCCCGGCGGCGCTATAACTGAAAAGAGCGTGGCGTGCCGGCCTGGGCACGCCACAGAGAGTCGGCTTGCAGTAAGGTTCGACGGCTCAGCAAAGAACGTTGATGGTGATCTTCCGCGTAGCGTAACTGCTGATACCCGCGCTGTCGGTCGCCCGGAACGTAACAGTGTGAGCCGGGGCGAAACACTCCGTGTACAGGCGGACCGTTGCGCTGTTGCCGGTCGCCAGCAGCGGCTCACCACCCGGCTGCAGGCCAGGCTGATTGGTCAGCCATTCCCCGGTCAGCGTGCCATCCTCAGCATCGCTGGCTGTACCCGCGAGCAGCACGTCGTAATACAGCCCATGCTCATCGGCGGGCAGACGCACGGGAATGCTCAGGTCATGCAGGGCCCGCTGAAGTGATCTGCTTCCGTTGCTGCCGGTCAGAGGCGCGACGCTGCGACACGATCAGAACAGCCGCACCCGGTCGGCACCCCGGACCACTGTAGCCGAGAAGGTCTGGACCGCGAATGGTGCCACTGGCACCAGTTCGAGTCGCAGTTCCAGCGCACCGAACTCAGCAGGCAACGTCCAGCGTGCGGCACTCGGCAGGTCATATACGGGCTCCGGCACTGTCCTGGCAGGCGAGCCGATCGAGGTAAGTGCCCGCCGCAGGTACTCCAGGCGGCGTTCGAGCGGGAAATCCATTTCCACGTTCTCTGCGAACAGTTGCTTCCAGTCAGCTGCGGAAGTGTCGGGCGCACGACGAACCAGGTCCGTGAGTGCCTGGAGCGCGTCAATTGTCTCCTCCCATGGTTCGACCGTCGGCACCGTCCCAGGGTCAGTTGTGATGAGCTGGGCCAGCACCTTGTTGGCGAGCATGGTCGCAGCTGAATGAGTCCCGTTGGTGGAGACAATGACGGTCTGGCCGCTCCGCTCATGCCAGGCCATGTTGGCGGTGAAGCCGGGATAACCACCGGAATGACCGATGACCTTGCCATGGTTGGCGTAGTCCTGAATCGCAAGCCCGAAACCGTAGCCGCTGGCCACGGGTCCGTGCAGTGGGGCGGCAGCCAGAGACGCAGTCATCGGACCGAGCGGCTCCTGAGCCTCGATCAGGTCAGCTGTGCTGAAGCCGGCGCCAGCCGGGACATCATGCCTCTGGAACAGCGCAGTCCAGCGAAGCAGGTCCTGCACGGTTGAGTACAGTCCGCCGATGGAGGAGAACGACCCCGGGCCCGACGGATGCTGAATCGTCCAGCCCGGTGACTCACCGACCAGCAGCGGCTCGCGGTGGTAGCCACTCAACGAACCCTCAAGTTCCTCCGCGGCGAAACGCGTGCCCGCCAGGCCCAGTGGCTCGAGGATCTGTTCCCGTACGAACTCGCGGTACTCCTGGCCGCTGACGCGGGTGATGATCTCACCGAGAAAGGCGTAACCCAGGTTGGAATACTCGAAGTTCGTTCCGGGGGCAAACAGCAGACGCAGGCCGGCCGCCGCCCAGCTGTTCAGCTGTTCCCGGCTAATGGACTCCTGGCGGTCACCCCAGGGGTTGTCGGTCGCCAGGCCACCGCTCATGGCGAGCAGATGGCGCAGCCTCAGTTCCGGCCAGTCCCCCTTTGCGATTGTGCGCAGTTCCGGCAGATGCGTCCTGACTGTGTCGTCGAGACTCAGTTTGCCTGCCCGGCGCAGGACCAGAACTGCCAGGCCGGTGAAGCTCTTCGTCAGGGACGCTACCCGGAAAGGCGTGTCCAGGCCGTAACCGTCTGCTCCCCAGGTGTGCTGATCAACGAGTTCGCCTCTGTGACCGATGGCAACGATGCCACTGGGACTGAAGCCTGACTGGGCGTGGATGCGGATCAGCGGTGCGATCTCGGTCGACATGCCCGCAAGCATAAGGCCTGGGCGCGGTTGCGTGATACGGTGCCGCAGCGATGAAGACGGCAACGCCAGCCTGATTGCCGCTCATCTGGCGCGTGTCTCAGTCAGGCGAGGTCCCTGGCGCTGCCGGTAGCACTGCAAGCACACCTAGCAGCGATAGGTATAAGATGGGGTCATCATGACAGACGCTCCCTCGAAAGACCTGATTGCTGCATCTTCCCGGCCCCTGGTGCTCAGCATCCTGGGTCAGGGTGAGAACTACGGCTACGCCATCATCCGCGAAGTGCGGCGGTTGTCGGGCGGGGTGCTCGACTGGAAGGAAGGAATGCTGTATCCCGTTCTGCACAGGCTAGAGAAAGAAGGCTTGATTGCTGCCAGCTGGCGCCAGGCCGAGGGTCGCCGGCGCAAGTATTACCGCTTGACGGACAGAGGCAGGGAAGCGCTGGCGCAAGAGCGGAATGCGTGGGAAAGCGTCAATGCGACCCTGAGTCGTGCCTGGGCCGGGACATTAGCATGAATGGTCAGCCGTTCGACCGGACGGCCAGCCTGTACGCCTGGCGTGAATCCCTTCTGAACCGGGGTGGGGTGACGACCGATGATGCGGACGAGCTGCAGTCGCACCTCGAGGAAGTTGAGAGTGAGCTGCTGACGCACCTGGCACCGGAGGAAGCTTTCTGGGTGGCGGCGCACCGCCTGGGCACGCCTGAAGCCCTCACCAGGGAGTTCGGCAAAGTCAAACCCAACACCGGCTGGCTGCTGCGTGGCCAGTGGATGCTGATCGGGGTGCTCATCTTCTGGGTCTTCCTGCCAGTAGCAAACGCAGCTGTTCGCCTCCTGGCAGCGGCATTCGCGAGTGTTCCCGCGTTGGCCGGTTTGGCAGCGTTCCTGCTGCTGAATGTCACAATGCTCAGTTTCGTACAGCTGGCCCTGGCCACCTACCTGGTCATCAGACGCTGGGGTGGCCGCCCGGAGAGTGTCGAATCATTGTTCACAGCTCACGGGCTGCGGCGGCGCTGGGTTCTGGTGTTCTCGGCCGCAGCGTTCGCGCTGCTCCAGGTCGGCATCTTCGCGCTCATGACACCGGTGAACGAATACCTGACAGGCGTGCTGAACGTACCGGGCGAACCTGCGCCACTGCAGTCGTTTTACTGGCCTGCGCTGGCTGCCGGCATCAGTTACCTGCTGCCAGGTATCGCGATACTGCTGGTGATGCGGCTGCAGAAACAGCGCAGCCGGCTCCCGTAAAGACGCCGGTCTCTAAGTGTGGTGCAGAATTATCCGCTTGCATTTTGGGTAGTGGCCAGCCTGGTCTTTTAACGGGTCCGGCCGGCGCATGCAACAATCTGCCTAATTCTTGCCGTACAGAAAGGTTTCCGTTATGACTGACCCGGACGCAGGGCATGAACGCACCATCCGCACGCTTGAACCGTATCCGGCTGTTACGCCTGAAGTCGGTATCTGGTTGGGCGCGATGCAGACGCTGCGGAGTGGCTTGCTGAACTCGCTCGGCCGGATTGAGCGCGCAGACTGGGGTGAAGATTTCCTGGACTGGCGAGGACCGACCGGCGACGACAACTCTGTCGGCTCGCTGCTCTACCATATCGCCGTGGCCGAACTCGGCTGGCTGTACTTCGACATCATGCTGGGTGACACCCCTGCTGACCTGGAGGAGCTGTTGCCCTTCCCAGGCTGGGACGAGAAGGAACGCCTGACTCATGTGCCAGGCAGAACGCTGCAGCAGCACCTGGACCTGCTGGCTGAGGCGCGACGACGCTTCCTGGCGCATGTGTCGCCGATGGCGCTGGAAGACTGGCGCAACCTGCGTGCGCCCGAAGGTGATGATTACGCGGCGACACCTGAGTGGATCGTCTTCCACCTTGTCGAGCACGAGGCCGGGCACATGTACGAAATCCACCGGATGGTCAGAAAATGGCGGGCACAGCACCAGACTTGACTGAAATTACTGGGCAAAAAAATATCGCGCCCCAAGCGCGACTGATATCTTCAACATACACCCGTATGCGTTATTCGTCAAGAGTATGAGCTCTGACACGGCAATTCAGTGGTGCCACCGCCCTGCATCGTCGGGGAATGCCAATCTCGGTGCCGGGCCTACGTTGGTTTACGCCGCCTTAAACCTGAGGAGACGGCGGCTCCAGCCAACAGAAGCGGCAGGGCGACGAAGAAAGTTGGCCCCATGGGCGTCCGGAAGAACAGCAGGTCGATTGCACCGGCCCAGAGCAGCGTCAGGTACTCGAACGGCGCCAGCAGCGACACCTCCGCGTAGCGGAAAGCAAGCGTCATGGCGATATGCGCCACGCCGCCGAACAGGCCAGCAGCGATCAGGATCCCGTACTCGCTGGCAGTGGGGGTGACCCAGTCCTGCAGCGCGGCTGGTAGAGACGCGAGGCAGGCGACCAGCACAAAGTAGAACGCGATCGCACCGGGCGACTCGGTCGTGCCGAGTCTGCGCACCTGGATGTAGGCAATGGAGGCAAGTACCGCTGCCAGCAAACCCAGTCCATAACCGGCAAGTCGCGTCATGTCGACATCGTGAGCCAGCAGTTCGGGCAGCGTCAGTACCAGTACTCCGGCGATGCCAAGCGCCAGGCCTGTGATCCGTGAGCGGGTAAGTGCCTCGCCGAGGATTATGCCACCCAGCAGTGAGGTGACGAGGGGCGTGGCGTACTGAACCAGGGTGGCGTCGGCCAGAGGCAACCGTGCGATGGCTGCGAAGGACGCGAACATCGCTGCAGTTCCGAACCCGGAGCGCAACAGATGCCCGAACGGACGCCTTGTGGCCAGTCCAGCTGGGAACTCCTTGCGCAAATACAGGAAGATGACCAGCGGGATCATCGCGAAGGCGGAGCGGAACAGCACGATCTGTCCGAGGCCGATATTGTCGCTGGCCAGTTTCACACAGAGGGTCATGAGAGCGAACAGCAGGCCGGACGCTATGCGCAGGACGATGCCAAGGCGCGGGTTGCTCGAACCTTCATTAGTGAAGCGCTGTCGTCTGGGTTTGGCGATTCCCGCAGTTACGGTCGGTACGGGACGTTCCATTGCCGGTATCCTACCGCCCGACCGGGGCAGAGTGGCACGTATCAGGCCGTGACCACTATCGTCAGGGGCTCCAAGATACTGTTACCGGTTGATTACCCCGAAGTGACGTAACGGGCGAAGCGGTCCAGAATAGCCTGCCAGCCTTCGCGCTGCTGCTCAGTGCTGTGCGTCGGTTCGCTGTCGAAAACAAGCCGGACCCGGACACCGCCGGGAATTTCCTCAAAATGCACCGCGGCCTCGCGTTCGCCCAGCGAATACTCGATGAGTTCATTGGTGATGATCCTGGTGTAAATGCCCTCGAAGTCGAATCCCGCGCTGCCGTCCTTCGCTTCCATTCGGGACGAAAACTCACCGCCAGGACGCAGATCCACCCTGGAGCTGGTTGTGTGCCAGTCATCGGAGGCAGCGTTCCACTGCATTATGTCTTCAGGCGTGACGTAAGCCTGCCAGACTCGTTCCAACGGTGCATGAACTGTTGTTTCAACGGTAATCTTCATGTGGCACGCCTCCTCAGCAGAATTGTGCCGGGATGTTAGCACGCCGCACGTCAAACTGGACTTCCGTTAGCGGCCTGGCGTTTCGCAGGCGCTACGGTCGAACCTCTCAGATTCAGTGCTCCGCATTCCTGGAGGGTCGCATGGCCCGGCAGGGGTCCGGTTCACCTTGCGGGCAAGAAGTGTAGGCTGCGATAATTAACGATTTTGGAGGCAGCCATGTTCCTGTCATTAAGGTGGCTTGCCGGCCTGAGCCTGGTGCTGCTGGGCTTCGTTGCAGCGCAGCCACACCCGCTCACCGGCACTTACGCTTACCGCGAAAACTGGATCAACCAGCGGGTTGACATCCACGTGGCCGCTGATGGTTCCGTAACTGGAACCTATGGTGCTTTGTTCGGGGCGACATACTTTGAGGGCTCACTCGACGGCAATGTTGCCGCAGGCAAGCTCTATGAAATCTTTACGCTCATTACCCACGATTTCCGCTTCGAGTTCAACCAGGACGTACTGACCAGCTTCGTGAACATGGCCGGCAGCGGGGTGCCCGAGCCGAGTTACCTGCTGCGGCAGCCCGGGCCTGGCCCGACGGAAGCGATTCCCGCACCGATTGAAGTATTGCTGCACGAGCGACGCCGTGATGCAGTCGTCGCAACCTCTGAGAGTGGCGTTGCTTTCCGGCTCATCGATGCCCTGCACTACGTCGATCTCGTCAGCCACATTATGAATGAGGGTGGACTCGAAGGATATGCCTTTACGGGTCGGTACCTGGCGCCAATGGTCAGTCATGTGGTGGGGGTCTTTCGTTCCGCTTCTGCGGACGTGCAGCTGATGCTGGCTGACAGCGGAAGCTGGTGGCGGCAGATTCAGACTGGCTGGCGGGACGCTCCCCAAGATGCGCGGGACCGGATCATGGCAGACACGGTGCTCCTGACCTTCGGCGCAGAAGATCTGGCAGACTTGCACGCAGACCCAACTTTTGCCAAAGGTGGCTCAGAAAGTTGCCCTGATCTTGCCGGCTGCCTGGTGGCCGTTGTCAGCCTCGAGGAAATCAGGTTGGCGCGGCAGCGTTCGCCGTGTTTCTATCTTGATGGTTGCGAGCCGGCTAGCAGCCACCGCACCGGGCCTGCCGTCTGCCCCACAAGCGGAGCAGTGATCAATCGTCCCGTTCGTGCTCTATCAGGACGGGCCTGTCGGCATATCGCACCACACGTTCTGCGACACTGCCGTTGAGGAAGTGAGCGAGTCCTGTGCGGCCGTGGGTGCCCATCACGATCAGGTCGGCGTTCAGGCGGTCGGCATGGTCAAGGATAGTCTCGACTGCACTTCCTACGCTGACGACGCATTCCTCGCCGGGTTCGCTGAGCGCTTTGAGCTGTTCCAGCATTTTCTGCTCCATCGCTTCTCGCTCTTCCTTAGCCGAGACGCTTGAACGCAGTTCGCTGGCAATCCGTTTGGGGTCAAGGACGTGGAGCAGGTAGCGGGAGGCGTCGGGGAAATGGAGGCGGGCCAGTTGCAGTGCGGCGTTGGCGCTGTTCGAGAAGTCGGTGGGGAGCAAGATTCGAGTGAACATAACTGACCTCCGGGTGAGTTAGCTGGCGCTTGGCTTATCGTGCTTGGCCAGTTTACTTAGCAGGGCGGTGTCCTCCTGGTTAAGGCCCTGCAGGGTGACCGTTGTCTTGTTAGCGCGGAAACGGAGTACGAGTTTGTCTATCGCCTCTACTGCAGTTGCGTCCCAGAGCTGGGCTTGCGTCAGGTCAATGATGACTTCATCTATGTCCTCTGCGGTATCAAAGCTGGCCAGGAATTCTTCGCTGCTGACGAAGAAAACCTGTCCGGTGACTGTATAGGTCCGGATAGAAGTGCTGGAGTCAAGCTGGCTGGTGACTCTGGTGACCTTGGCGATTTTGCGGCTGAAGAATACCGTGCTCAGAATCACCCCGACCGCGACGCCGAGGGCCAGGTTGTGGGTGGCGACCACTACGCCGACTGTGCTGACCATGACGATAGTTTCGCTTTTTGGGTGCCTGAGCATGCCGGGGAGGCTGCTCCAGTCGAAAGTGTTTATGGCGACCATGAACATTACGGCGACGAGTGCACCCATGGGGATTACGCTAATCAGGTTTCCCAGCAGCAGGATCATTACGAGGAGGTAGATGCCGGCTGCCAGGGTACTAAGCCTGGTGCGGCCACCGCTGCCGACGTTGATGATTGACTGGCCGATCATGGCGCAGCCGGCCATGCCGCCAAAGAAGCCGGTCACGAAGTTAGCGATGCCCTGGCCGCGTGACTCGCGGTGCTTGTCGCTCCCGGTGTCAGTGAGGTCATCGACAATGTTTGCGGTCAGCAGTGATTCGATGAGGCCGACGAGTGCCAGTGGCAGGGCGTAAGGTAGCAGGATCATGAGTGTTTCCAGTGTGAAGGGAACCTGGGGCAGCGCGAAGAATGGCAGGGTGGAGGGCAGTTCGCCCATGTCACCCACGGTCTTAAGCGGGCTGCCGGTGAATACCGCTAACAGGGTGAGAACGACGATGGCGATGAGTGGCGACGGGATGGCCTTCGTCAGGAGTGGGAGCAGGTAGATGATGGCGAGGCCGGCGAGCACGTACAGGTAAATGCTCGGGTGTGACCCAACGAACTGTTCAAGTTGAGCCATAAAAATAAGGATAGCCAAGGCATTGACGAAGCCGACCATCACGGCCTTGGGGACGAAGCGCATGTAACGGGAGAGCCTGAAGATGCCGAACAGGAACTGGATTACTCCGGTCAGGATTGTAGCTGCGAACAGATAGGCGAGGCCGTGGTCGGCTACCAGGTCGACCATGAGCAGTGCCATCGCACCCGTGGCTGCGCTGATCATGGCGGGGCGTCCGCCGGCAAACGCAATGATGATGGCGATGCAGAAGCTGGCGTACAGCCCGACCTTCGGGTCGACGCCTGCGACGATTGAAAAGCCGATTGCTTCTGGAATCAGTGCTAAGGCAACCACGATTCCGGCAATCAGGTCGCCCCGGACATTACTGAACCATTCGGCGCGAATGCGGCCCATCAGGTTTGGCTGTGTGTGAATCATTAATCTCCTCAGAACACGAGTTCGTGCACCAAGGAACAACTGTAAACCAGTGCTTGACGCTATGTCCAGTCACACTGTACGCTTCGGCGTGGCGGCGAATCAGTACAGGGTTGCCAGCAGGACTGTTGCGGGTTCGCTGGACGCGTTGGACAGTTCCACCAGAGGCTGGCCGCCGAGCGGGTGAGTGCGCAGTGTGTGCAGCGCGTCCCCTTCGTCAAGCTGCAGTTCTGTGTCACGCAGCGTGGCCGTTATGGCGCCTCGTATCACGAGTGCGAACACTTCGTTCACTTCAGCGGACAGGAAGCCCGTGCCACCGCCCGGCTGAAGTGTAATCATGCGTGGACGGATTCTGCCTGGTATCCGGCTGAGCGACTCAACCGAGCCGCGGGACCAGCCGCTTTCCAGCTTGTCACGGTCCTGTCTGCGTACCAGCGGCTCGGCTGGCTCGTGGCTGAACAGATGGGCGAGGTCAACGCCCAGGGCCCGGGTTATCCGTTCCAGGGATGCGATTGAAGGACTGGCCTCGTCCCGTTCGACCTGCGAAATGAACGAAGCGGACAGTTCGGCTCTTTCCGCCAGGGTTCGCAGTGAGAGCCCTTGTGCTTCGCGCAGCAGCAGCAGTTTTTCGCCCAGAGTGGAGGGGACTTGCGGATAATCCATCAGTCACTCAGTTTACGCCCCGATTCCGGATGCCGCTGCATCGGCGCAATTCGTGCCTGGCCCAAAGTTTCCTGGCACGGGCGTAAAACTGACGCCATTTGGGATTCATGAACCCCAGGCGTTACAGCCGTGTGATTGCGGGTTCTCCGGTCCCGTATTCGTGGGTCGTGCTTGCTGCCGCCACTGTCACCATGATGATGACGCTGCCCGGGCAGACAGCCGGCGTGTCCGTATTCCTCGATCCGATTATTGAGGACATGGGACTCACGCGCAGTACGGTTTCCCTGCTCTACACCGTGGGAACGCTGCTGGGTTCACTTTCGTTGCCGTTTGTCGGTCGCTTTATTGATCGGCGCGGGCCACGGCTGTCAGTCGGGCTGATTGCCGGGGGATTTGCGCTGGCCTGTGTGTTCATGAGTGGAGTGCGCACCCTGGCGATGCTTGCACTGGCCTTCGTCCTGCTTCGCGGCCTGGGCCAGGGTTCACTCAGCCTGGTAAGTCAGCACGTCGTTAATCTGTGGTTTGTCAGGCGGCGAGGACTGGCCATCGGAATTCTGGGCATTGGCATGGCCGGTGCCACCGCTGTATTCCCGTCACTGCTGGAAAGCCTTATCGACACGCACGGCTGGCGCGTTTCGTTTGCGCTGCTCGGAGTGGTGGTCGCGGCGCTGGCTGTTCCGCTTGGCGTAACTTTCTTCCGCGGTCATCCCGAGGAGTATGGCGAGATTCCGGACGGGACGAGCAGCAGGCGAGCTGTTCCGGTAGAGGAATCGAATCTGTCCCTTGATGCCGCCAGGCGGACAGGTGCCTTCTGGCTGCTCACAGCCGGGGATGTGGCCGTAGCGGCCCTGTCTACCGGACTGGTCTTCCACCATTTCGATATCCTCAGCTCAAATGGATTAAGCCGGGACGCTGCAGCGCTCGTATTCGTGCCGCTCGGCTTGGTGACTGCTGCAGCCAACATTGGGACTGGCGCCCTGCTTGACCGGGTCCCGCCAAGATTCGCCCTTAGTCTCATGCTTCTGTTCCAGGCGGCGGCGCTCGTACTTGGCGCCTGGCTGACTCCTGGCTGGATCATCGCTTACGGCGCTTTGATCGGTTTGACACAGGGAATGAAAGCCGCAATCAGCGGTTCAGCGTATGCGTATTATTTCGGACGGCGCCATATTGGTGCCATCAAAGGACTTGCGACAACCCTCAGCGTCGCGGCGACAGCAGTCGGCCCACTGATTTTCGCCGTCGGAAGAGACGTTACCGGCAGTTACCTGCTGGTGCTGGCTGGTTCTGCCGTCGTGCCGTTGCTGTTGGCCGTCGCGTCGCTGCGACTGCGACCGCCCCGGGCAAGCGGTAGTGAATGAATCCTGGAAGTCACGGCCGCGAACCCGATTAGCTAAGTGGTTGACCAGCGCACGATCAGGGGAGTAAGGTTGCAGGATGAGCAATCCGGTAACGACAGATGGCGCGCCACTGCAGGTCGGTGTACATGAAGCCAAAACTTCATTATCCAGGTTGCTGAAACGGGTTGAATCCGGTGAGGAAGTGGTCATCAGCCGTGGTGGTCGGCCGGTGGCCCGCCTGGTTGCCATACGTCCTGGCGGGCGCAGGCAGCTCGGTATGGATGCCGGTCTATACGAGGTTCCGGATGACTTTGATGAACCACTGCCAGCGGCTGAAGAAGAACACTTCTACCATTGAGGTATTTGCTGGATACACACGTCTGGCTTTGGATGCTGACCCGACCAGACCGTCTTGGAATTTTTGAGAACATTGCCGCCGATGCGGACAATGAACTGTTTTTATCGGCTGCCAGCAGCTGGGAGATTGCGATTAAGTACTCGATCGGAAGGCTTGAGCTCCCCGTTCCGCCGGGTGAGTACATTCCGGACCGGATCTCGGCTACGGGAGTTGTTCCCATTGCCATCAGCCATGCTGATGTTCTGCAGATCGCTGGCCTGCCCATGCATCACAAAGACCCCTTTGACCGCCTGCTAGTCGCACAGGCACTTGAAAGGGGCCTGACTATTGTCACTGCTGATTCAGTCCTGGCCCGTTACGGTGCGGATTTGCTCCAGATCTGACGGATTATCAATCTTTGCACTTGTGCATAATGTGCAGGCCTGCATATAATGCTCGGGTGAATGAACCGTTGACCCTCCGTGAACGCAACCGCCGTGAAGCCTGGCTCGCGATTCATAACGCAGCTGCGGATCTTGCCCTGAAGCATGGCCTGGCGTTGACGACTGTGGAGATGATCGCTGATCGCGCCGGTGTTTCGCGGCGCACGTTTTTCAATTACTTCGCCAGCAAGGAAGACGCAATACTGGGAGTGCAGGAGATTGCCATTCCGGACGACGCGCTCAGGGAGTTTCGCACGGACAAGTCTTCCTCACTGCTTGAACGTACGGTTACGCTAATGGCCGCGATGATGCGCTCCACCACGCCTGAGCCCGAAATCGAGCAGCGCCGCTCTGAACTTGTCGAGGCGCTGCCGGCGCTGCACAATCGTATGCGCCGCTTTGCGCTCTCGGCAGAGGAACTTCTGGAGCCAGTATTGCGTGAGGAGCTCGCTGCAAAGATTGAGGGTGATGGGGAAGTCCAGGCGTTGCTGATGCTGGCCGGTACCATCCTCAGGTACGCCTACCGGCGTGATCCCCGTGCTGTCACCGGTGGTGATGACCGCTCTATCAGGACTGCAATCAGCACGTTCCGTGACGCGGCCGGTGCACACGCATGAGCAGCGCAACCGTACAGGCACAGAAACCAAACATCCCACTGATCTTTCTGACACTGGTCACCGTGATGCTGCTTGCCTCACTCAGCCAGATGGTCCTGTCCAGCGCACTCCCCACCATTGTCGGTGAGCTGCACGGCGTCGAGCTGATGCTGTGGGTGATCACCGCCTACATGCTGGCTTCCACGATCACCATGCCAATCTACGGGAAGGTCAGCGACCTGCTGGGCAGGCGGCCGGTGCTGATAGTAGCCATCCTGATCTTCATCGCCGGCTCCATCCTCGGTGGCCTGGCACCTGACATGGCATCGCTCATCATTGCCCGCGCCATCCAGGGCATCGGTGGTGGCGGTCTGATGATCATGTCGCAGGCCGCGATTGCTGATGTTATTCCGGCCCGCGACCGTGGCAAGTACATGGGCATCATGGGCGGTGTGTTCGCTTTCTCGTCCGTTGCCGGCCCGCTCCTGGGTGGCTGGATAACCGAGGTGCCGGGCTGGCGCTGGGCATTCTGGATGAACGTGCCACTGGGCGTACTCGCTGCGGTAGCGACGGTGGTACTGCTCAACCTGCCTCGCAAACATCACGACAGCAGGCCGAAGCTCGACTACCTGGGCATGACGCTGCTGGCGGTGCTGACCACCTCGATCGTGCTCATCGGCACCTGGGGCGGTTCAATGTACGCCTGGACTTCGCCTGTCATCCTCGGCCTGGCGGTAGTTACGCTCGTGGGGATCGGCCTGTTCATACTGGTTGAGTCCCGTACCGCGGAACCTATCATCCCGCTGCAACTGTTCAGAGACCGGAACTTCAACCTCGCGACGTTCGCTGGCCTGTTTGTGGCAATCGGCATGTTCGGCGCGATCGGCTACATGCCTACTTACTTTCAGATGGCCAAAGGCGCGACGGCCACTGTCGCTGGACTGCTGATGATTCCCATGATGGCCACCCTGCTGACCACCTCGATCGGCGCAGGTATCCTTGTATCAAAGACCGGCCGCTACCGCTGGATTCCCTTCACAGGCGCCATAATCCTTGCAACCGGGCTCGCCCTGCTATCCACCGTGCAGCCGGACACACCCACCTGGCTCATCTGCACTTGGATGGGTGTGATCGGTATCGGTCTGGGAGCGAACCTGCAGCTGCTCACGCTGATCGTGCAGAACTCGTTCCCACACAGCATGGTCGGCACGGCCACGGCAGCGAACAACTATTTCCGGCAAGTGGGCTCCAGCCTCGGTTCGGCCATAGTAGGTTCGGTTTTTGCCGTCAGGCTGACGGGCCTGATATCCGGGCGCCTGCCGGAAGGGGCCGGATCGGCGACTGACATAAGCTCACTCACCCCCGGCCTGGTGGCATCGCTGCCGGATTCCATCCGGACTGTCATCGTCGAGTCCTACAACGAGGCACTGATCCCGATTTTCATCTACATGGTTCCACTCGCCCTGGTGACGGCGGTCATGACCTGGTTCATTGAGGAACGACCCCTGGCCACACGGGTCGGTGACGAGACCGAAGTCCGCCCGCCAGGGCCCGAGTCTGCAGCCCGGGAGACCCTGCCAGCTGACTGATGACTGTGAAACTGAAAGTGGCGACTATATCCGTCGGATCAGCTACCAACATCACGTCTGTTGAATCCGAGTCCACCGATAAGCACGACAAGCGCACACGCCGTGGCCAGTAGCGCCAGTCCGGACCAGTCCAAACCTGTGGTGATGGGATCCGCGCCGAAAGCCCACTGGTAAGGGGAGATCTGAGCCAGCCACGTCACACGAGCCAGGCCCGAAACGGCGTCAAGTACATAGGCTGCCACCGCAACGAAGGCGCCGAGACCGGTAGCCGCGGATACCTTGCCAGTCAGGGCGCCAGCGCCCAGTGCCGTCAGACCGGCGAGTCCTGTCACCAGGAACACTGCGAGTGTGGCCGCAAACAGATTACCGAAGTCCAGGTCCAGCTGGGCTGGTCCGTCCAGAGCCATTATGAGCAACGAGCCCAGGATAGTGACGACTGCCAGCCTGACGAGCAGAGCCAGTGCGCCCTCGAGGACGACCTGCCAGCGAGTCACGCCGTGCGCCAGCGTCAGTTCAAGCGAGCCTTCTTCCTCGCGGCGAGCCAGGGAGCGGGTGCCCCAACCGACGGCGGCGATGGACAGCAGAAGGTAAGCGGTCATGCCGAAATAGCTGGCCTGCACGTAACCGGCGCCGCTTGCCATGCGGTCAAGTCCGAACAGGCTGGCAAATTCGGCCGGGAGCATGGCCGTGACGACCTCCATCATGTCGGTCCCGCCAATGTTCGGATAGAAGGGAATATAGAGCATGACTACCGCAACCACCCCCAATACCCAGCCTATAAGGCCACGCCACGATTCCGTCAGTTCGCGTCGGAACAGGTTCATGCTTCTTCTCCGCGGTACAGGTTCAGGACAACGTCCTCGAGCACGGGTTCCTCAATCAGCAGGTCGCGCACCTCGAACTCTGCGAGCAGTTTGACGAGCGGGTCCACGTCGCCCTCGAGCAGCAGGGAGATGCGGGTTTCAGTGGCACCTGCCATGACCGACAGTTCACTGGTGTTGCCCAGGAGTTCAAAGCGGGCTCTGGCTGGTGCGGTACCCAGCGTTGCGCGAACGCGTCGCTGACGGGTGGTCCGCAGGTCGGGCACCGTTCCCACGCTGATCAACTGTCCCTGCTGCAGGATGCCGACACGATCGGCCACCTGTTCGATCTCGCTCAGTACGTGCGAGCTCAGGAAGATGGTCTGGCCCGCTTGGCTGGCTTCGCGCACCAAGGACAGGAACTCCTGCTGGAGCAGGGGGTCAAGTCCGCTTGTGGGCTCATCCAGGACCAGGAGTTCGGGTCTGTGCATGAATGCCTGTATGAGCCCAACTTTTTGCTTGTTGCCTTTGGACAGTTTGCTGACCGGACGACTCAGGTCCAGGCCCAGACGTTCTGCGAGCGTCTGGATGGTGCCGCTGGCAACCGGGCCGCTGATTCTGGCGAAGTGATCCAGGATTGAACGGCCGCTGGAGTCACCGACTGTTTTGAGTTCACCTGGCAAGTAGCCGATTCGCTTGCGAAGCGGAGCTCCGCCAGCACGTGGATTCTGGCCGAGTACGGTAATTGTTCCGGCGCTGGGGCGGATTATGTCCAGCAGCATCCGCATTGTGGTGGTCTTGCCGGCGCCGTTGGGCCCGATGAGGCCAAAG
>CAZPLV010000025.1:0-16993 GCA_964587295.1 uncultured bacterium | reverse complement strand
TCTGATCAGCTGACTATCCAGTGGGACATGGCCCTGGAATTTGCCCTTCTCGAAAATATCGTGCTGCTGGGCAACCGGATGGAGACCTGGTTTGATGATCCGCTTGACGGCCTGGTGAGTCGCGCGGCCCGGATCGGGGACGCCGTCCCCAGAAGCGTTCCGCTCGGCTATCACCTGTGCTACGGCGATATTGCCGAGGAGCACTTCAAGCAACCCGATGATTCCTCGGTGCTGGTGCAGGTTGCGAACGGGCTGCTCGACAGCGTGGAACGCAACATCGACTTCATCCATCTGCCCGTACCGATCGAACGGCACGACGAGGCTTATTTTGCACCACTGAAGGAACTGCGTCTCGGTGATGAAACCAGGCTTTATCTCGGGCTGCTGCACCGTGAGGACGGCAGCGACGGAGCCGGCCGCCGCATCCGCGCCGCAGCGGGCGCGGTGAGTGAATTCGGCGTGGCAACCGAGTGCGGCATGGGGCGGAGTCCGGCAGAGACAATGGAGCCACTTATCCGCCTGCACTCGGAAATCGGCTGCTGAGGCATACATGACGTAACCACCGCTTGCGCCCTGCAGATTCAGCTGCAGGGCGCAAGTGCTGAATACGCCACATAGCTGAATCCCCGGCCAATAAGAGTCCCGTCACACCACGGCAATTAGCGTGGCTGCGGAACAATTCAATGCATAAGACCATCTCAGTAATCCTGTTGCTCGCCTTCCACGCCAGTTCGTTCTCCCAGACCAACCTGCACACCGCCGCCAGCCAGAGTGACCTGCAGCAAGTCCGGCAGCTGATTGCCAGCGACGCGGATGTGGACGCCCGCGATGTATTCGGGCAGACCCCGCTCATGTACGCGGTGGACGCCGGAGCAGACCTTTCAGTGGTTCGCGCGCTCGTGCAGGCCGGCGCCGATGTCAACGCCACGACTGATGCAAACTGGACCGCACTTCATTACGCGGCCCGACAAAACTCGATCTCACACATCCGTCTGCTGTTTGCAGCAGGCATATCCTGGGAGGACAGCAGTGCGGCGGATGACCCGCCGGAAATAAGCCAGCTGAACAACGGCACCATTACCTGGCTCCTGCTGGGGGCGCTGCGACCGGGCGTCACGATTGCGGGGGCAATTCTCATTTACCTGCTGCTGCTCCACAGATTTGTCAGCAATCCGCTGACCAGATTGATCACGAGAAGCACACCACCCCCGCTTCACGTCTGGCACAGCGTACAGAACTGGGAAAACAACAGGGCAGCCATCACACACAGCCGGGCATTTGTCCTGCAGCCGGTGGTGGCCAGCATCAGTGCCGTTATCCTCGCGTTAATCGGCTCACTGGTAATCGCACCCTCACTGTCGGCGATAACTCCTCCGCAGATAGGACTGTGGAGCCTGCTGATCGTCTTCGGACTTATTCACGCAATCAAGCGCTTCGTGGACCGGCGCCACAACCTGAGAGGTCCGCTGCCGGCCCATCTGAGTCCGCTTGATGGAATAGTCCGGGCCCTGAATCCGGGCTGGCATTTTTACCTGTCCGAACAATATGTATTCCTGTCACATGAAGAGGTGCCCAACAGGAAGTACCTGCTGGTACATACGACCGCAACCGGCGACCTTCACTACAACGAGGACGGACGCCTGAACAACGGGAAGGTCGGCTCCCTCCTGTCAGAGCTGGGACCGAACAGGGAAAATCTGAAGCACATCATTTACGCACCACGAGCAAGCGCCCGCGCTGTGAACGACCGGTTAATCACCGGCCACGGTCTGGTGTTCTGCGGGGACAGCAGCTCAGTCAGCGAGCAGCTTGAGTCCTGGTACCTGACCCACCTGGGAGCCAAACGGGCGTCAGACCGTGGCCGTGAAGTGGAAGCCAACGCCCTCGAGGAAGCCAAACGGACCCTGCCCCCAGACTGGAGGCTGCATCCGGGCTACCTGATGGAAACCGAAGGCGCAGACATCGATCTGCTGATCCGGCTGCCTGACGGTGAGTGCTACACCGTGGACATCAAGTCACACCGCGGCGATCCGCGCAACAGCAGCAGCAACAAGCACTGGCAGGACACGATAGACCAGGTGACGCGGCAGTCCCGCGAGGTTCACGGCCGACCGGTGGTCTGGCAACCTGAAGCGCAACGTAACGAAGCGGTCATAACGGTGTCGAACGTGATGTTCGTGGCGGGCAGTGCAGCAGTGCTCCGGGACGCTCTGACACGGCATTCCGGGCATCGCATCGTGAACTGAAACAGGTACAAACCTCAGCCCTGGCTGGTCTGCCCGCCCGGGAAAACGCGTGCTATACTTCCCGCACCCGCAGCTCCCATAGGCGTGTGACACACACAGAATGTGTGCGTTTTCCTGGAGGAAATACATGTTCAAAAGCAGAGTCCGTACTCTCATAGCTTCTCTCGTTGCTGCCAGCGCATTTGGCGCGGCTGTGGCCCAGCAGGATCTGGTCATTGCCGTCGGCACGGATGCCGTCACGCTGGATGTTCACGCGGTGACCGACACCCCGACCTTCAACATCACGGGCCATATTTTCGAGACTCTGTTCGTCCTTACCCCCGAAGGCAACGTTGCGCCGCACCTTGCCACCGGTTATGAAATCAATGAGGACGGCACGGTCGTCAGCCTGACACTGCGCGATGACGTCACCTTCCATGACGGCACTCCCTTCAACGCCGAAGCCGTGAAGGCGAATATCGAACGCATCAAGGATCCGGAACTGGCCAACGCATTCGCCACGCTGGTCGGCAACGTCGAAGGCGTGACCGTCACCGGCGAGTACAGCGTGGACCTGCACCTTCCCGGTCCGTTCGCACCGCTGCTTCCGCACCTGACGCATGCTTCGCAGGCAATCATGGCGCCGTCCAGCATGGATGATCCGGAAATCCAGAGCAACCCTGTCGGCACCGGCCCGTTCGTACTGGATGAGTGGGCACGTGGCGAGCGGCTCAGCCTGGTTCGCAACGACAACTACTGGCGTGAACCGTCCGACCTGAGCTCCGTCACCTTCCTGCCGATTTCCGAAGGCGCCACCCGCATCGCAATGATTGAATCCGGCGCCGCCCATGTCGTCGTCAACGTTCCACCCCAGGACGTTGACCGCATTGACGCCATGGACAACGTGACCGTCCACAAGGTCGACAGCATGCGCACCATCTACATCTTCTTCAACAACTACCGCGAGCCCTTCACGGATGTGCGCGTCCGCCAGGCCATCAACCACGCGGTTGACAAGCAGGCAATCGTCGACTTCGTCCTCGGTGGCGCCGGCCGCGTTTCTGACGCCGCCATCGCACCGGGCGTCTTCGGTTACACCCCGGTTGGCACGTACGAGTATGATCCCGAACTGGCCCGCGAACTGCTGGCAGAAGCCGGCTTCCCGGATGGTCTGGACATCACCCTGCACAGCCCGACCGGCCGTTACATGCAGGACATCCAGGTTGCAGAAGCCGTCCAGAGCTACCTCGCTGAGGTTGGCGTCCGGGCCGAAATCGTCTCGCTGGAGTGGGCCTCCTACCTTGCGGAAATCGGCCGTCCGGCTGAAGAGAGTGTCTCACAGCTCGGCCTGATGGGCTGGGGCGTCTCCACCGGTGACGCAGACCAGGGCCTGTTCAACGTTCTGCACGGATCACAGGTTGTTCCGTTCGGCTCGAACCGCTCCCTCTGGGACTTCGAAGCCTTCAACGATCTGCTCGACCAGGGTCGCGTTGAAACTGACGAGGACGCCCGCCGCGCCGTGTACGCCGAAGCGCTTCAGGTTGCCTACGACGAAGCACCGTGGCTCTACCTCCACACCGAGCGTCAGCTGGTTGCCGTGGCCGACAATGTCAGCGGCCTCGATATCCTGCCGACCGAGCGCATCTACGCTTACGAGGTAACCACCACGTACGCGCACCCTAAACCCGCACCCCGGGCGGGGGGGGCACTCCAGCTGATGCGCCACCCGCTCCCGTTTCACTCTGCCTATGGGTCAGCTGCCGAGTTTGCCGTTCAGCTCCACATTCACCAGCGACAGCCAGTAGGCGATGCCCAGCGGCATTGAGTCATCATTGAAGTCATAAAGCGGCGTGTGAAGCTGGCCACCGCCTTCACCGGCGTGACTGCCGTTGCCGATCCACATAAAGTTGCCGGGGCGCTGCTGCAGCAGGTAGGAAAAGTCTTCTCCAGCCGTTGTGGCTTCAATGTCACTGTCAACTTCAATGTCACTGCCCAGCAGGCCTGCTGCTTCTATGGCCACTTCGGTGGACCCGGCCTCAGTGATGACCGGTACGGATCCCCACCAGAGGTCCATCTCAGCTGAAGCACCATGCATGCCGGCGCACTGTTCCATCAGTTCAGTCATGCGCCGCGCCACCAGCTCCTGGGTTCCTTCATTGAATGCCCGCATGGTGCCCCCGATGACCAGTTCCGACGGCATGACGTTGAGCGCTTCCGGTGAGCCACCCTGGATATGGCCGATGCTGATGATGGAAGGCTCGAAAGCGCTCACATTGCGGGACACGACCGTCTGCAGCGCGTTGATGTAGGCGGCCGCCACGACAGTCAGGTCCTGAGTCAGATGCGGCCCCGCACCACCATGCCCGCCTTCACCCCTGAACGTGACGCTCCAGCGGCCAGCGGCCGCCATCATCGGGCCCGTACGCGTGCCGAACTGGCCCACTTCCAGATGGGGTGCGGAATGCATTCCGTATATCCGGTCGCACGGGAACTGCTCGAACAGTCCTTCTTCAAGCATTTTCAGTGCACCACCACGACCCTCTTCCGCCGGCTGGAAAATCAGGTGAATCGTCCCCTCGAAATCCGGATTGGCAGCGAGCAGACGGGCTGCACCCAGCAGCATCGTGGTGTGGCCATCGTGTCCGCAGGCGTGCATTTTGCCAGGGTTACGTGAAATATACCTGAACGTGTTTGCTTCACTCAGCGCGAGCGCGTCCATGTCGGCCCGTAGCCCGATGGCACCACTGCCCGGGCGCTTACCCGGGATGGTGGCAACCAGGCCGGTGCCGGCCAGCTTGCTGACATCGGTGACGCCCCAATCGGCCAGCTTCTCGGCCACCAGGGCGGAGGTGCGAACTTCCTCGAAGCCCAGCTCCGGATGCATGTGGATGTCCCGCCGGATGGCAATCAGCTCATCCAGCCCCTGGCTGGCAAGGGTCAGCAGTCCGGCGCCGGGTTTCACAGGGGTTGAGATGTCAGTCGGATAGGCCATGATTCAGCTCCCAAGGCTCTGGGCCCATGTCAGGCCCGGCTGCGGCAGAGTGCAGGTGTTATTCGTCATTGTAGCGCGTGCCCAGGCAGCCCCATGCCAAGAAATTCGGTGGCCTCACCGCTGTGGCTGACCTGGACTTCCGGGTGGAAAGCGGCTCCATCACCAGCCTGATCGGCCCGAACGGTGCGGGCAAGACCACCGTGTTCAACGTCATCACCGGCGTATACAAGGCCGATGGCGGTGCCGTCACATTCGAGGGCAGGAACATAACCAACATGAAACAGCATCTGATCGCCGCACTGGGAATCGGCCGCACCTTTCAGAACCTGCGGCTGTTCACCCCGATGAGCGCCCTCGAGAATGTGGTTTCCGGCCAGCATACGCGCTCCAGCGCCGGAGTGCTCAGCTCCATTTTTGGTACACCCGCCCAGCGCCGCGAGGAGAAACGGGTCTACGAAGTCGCGGAACGCAGCCTTGCGCAGATGGGCCTTACCGCACAGCGCGGCGACATCGCCGGCGGAATGGCACACGGAGACCAGCGCCGGCTGGAGATTGCGCGCGCGCTGGCACTCGAACCGAAATTGCTGGTACTTGACGAACCCGCGGCCGGACTGAACCCGAACGAGACCGAACAGCTGGTCACTCTGGTGCGCCAGATTCGCGATCAGGGCATCACTGTCCTGCTGATCGAGCACGACATGGCTCTGGTAATGGAAATTGCGGACCACATCACGGTGCTGGACAACGGCCGCAAAATCGGCGAGGGTACCCCCGCGGACGTGCAGAGCAACGACCGGGTCATCGAGGCGTACCTCGGCGTGGATGACGAAGACGACTTTGACTTCCCGGAGCAGGAGCAACAGCATGGCGCTGCTTGAACTGAGTGACGTAAGCATCGCCTACGGCCAGCGCGACGCCGTCAAAGGCATAAGCCTCGAAGTCAACGACGGCGCCATCACCACCCTGCTGGGCGGCAACGGAGCAGGCAAGACAACCACGCTGCGCGCAATCTCCGGTCTGCGGGCCGCACGGGCCGGCAGCGTCCGTTTCGACGGCAGGGACATAACCCGCATGCCGGCACACAGGATCGTGCAGCTCGGCATCGCCCATTGCCCGGAGGGCCGTCGCGTGTTCCCCACCCTGACAGTCGAGGAGAACCTGACCCTCGGGGCATTCATCCACCGCTCCCGTCCAGCCCAGATGAAACGCGCTCGCGACGAGGCTTACGAGCTGTTCCCCCGTCTGCTGGAACGGCGCCAGCAGCTGGCCGGCACCCTGTCCGGTGGCGAGCAGCAGATGCTGGCCATTGGCCGCTCACTCATGGCTTCACCCCGCCTGCTGCTGCTGGATGAGCCTTCACTGGGACTGGCTCCCCGGCTGGTGCAGGAGATATTCCGCACAATCCAGGAAGTGAACCGCCGGGGCGTGTCAGTATTACTGGTTGAGCAGAACGCGCGCCAGGCGCTGCGCATTGCCGATACCGCTTACGTCATCGAAACGGGCAAAATCAACATCTCCGGCACCGCCGCCGAGCTGCAGGGCAATGAAGAAGTGCGGAAAGCTTACTTGGGGCAGGCGCGCACCTGAGCACCGCGCTGCAGCGGCTGTCGAATCAATTCAGCAACAGTTGCGCCACTGCCAGGGCCACCGCATGGGTTCCCAGTTCAAGTTCGCTGACAGCGATTTTTTCATCGCGCGCGTGCAGCTCATTGAAACGGCCAGGGCCGAAGGTGACGGCTTCGATACCTGCCTGGTTTATCAGGTGGCGCACGTCGCTGGAATAGGCCGTTCCAAAGATCACCGGCTCCTGCTCCAGTTCGCTGAGGGCAGCCTCAAGGGCGTGCACCATTTCCGCGTCCCGGAAAATTTCAGCGGGCTTGTAGGTACCTTCTTCCTCAACCACTGAGACGGTGGCCTGCAGGTCGCCGGCAGCCGAAGTGAGCGCGTCCTCAAGGTTTCCAATGAGCTGGCTGATCGTCTCTCCCGGCACCATGCGGCGGTCGATCAGCACCTCGCACGTTGCCGGAACCATGCTTGGGATTACGCCAGCCTGAATCGCGGTCGGGGTCCACGTACCTGTGCCAAGCAGCGGATGCACGTTACTGCTGCCTGTGGCCTCCAGTCTGTTGAGCACGCCGAGGACCGTCGGAACACGCAGGACAGGGTTGTCGGCAAGCTCGCGGCTCGAAGCATGGCCCGCACGCCCGTGAATGGTGATGCGCAGCGTCACCAGGCCCCGCTGGGCGATCCCGATCTGCAGTTCCGTCGGCTCCAGGACAATGCCTTTCGGTGCGACGAAACCGGCTGCGAGCAGTGATTCGGTTCCCGGCTCTCCCCGCTCCTCGCCCATGGCGAATTGCAGCACCAGCCGCTCGGGCCGCTGACTCCGGTTCGCCAGCCATTGCCCCACCGCGACCATGACGGCCAGACCGCCCTTCATGTCACAGGCACCGCGCCCGTGAACGGCGCCGTCGGCCACTGTTCCCGCAAACGGCGGGTAGCGCCACTGCCCGGCATCGTCCACGGGGACGGTATCCAGATGGCCGTTGAGCACAATGCCACGGTCAGCATCATCAGCATGGCTGCCCAGTACGGCGGCCAGACTCGGCCTCAGCGGATCACCCACCCGGTGCAGCTCGAAACCATGCGGCTCAAGCTCGGCCGCAATCACATCCACCAGTGCCACTTCGGAATGCTCGCCGTTCACGGACGGCACGGCAACGAACTTTGAGGTCAGTTGCGCCAGGTGGTCCCCAGCGAGGACGTCAGCGGCAGCGATTTCATCGCGCAGTATCCTGATTTCAGTCATTTCATCCAGTTTACATACGACTGCTGCCGCTCACCCGGTCTCACGCTCGCTGGCTATCATTGGCCGCATGAGGTTCCTGTGTCAGACGTGGTTACCGACTTGAGCACGCGCCTGCAGCTACTCGGCAGCCCGCATGCGATCACGTCGGCAGGGCGACTTGAGATCCGCCCCTCGCGTCCGGCGCTCCTCCTGCTTCACCTCGCCTGGCACGGCGATTGGCTCTCGCGTGAGAATCTCTCCTGGCTTTTCAGCAGTGCAGGCGATGACGCCAAGGCACGCAGCCAGCTGCGGCTGCTGCTCAACAGGGCGCGGAAATACGATTGGGCAGCGGGAATTGAGGCGGAGAGAAACCGGCTGCGCTTCGCCCCAGCCACAGACCTGCTGATTACTCCTGAGGAACTGGGCGCCATGCCCGCGGCACCTGTATTCCTTGAAGGCTGGACAGGTGAAGGTGAGCTGGGGCAGTGGCTTGAATCGCAACGGCGGAACTGGTCGTCACGCTGGCGTGAAACGGTTCTGACAGCTGCTTTGCAGCATCAGCAGCATGGTGAGCACAGCGCAGCCGTGGAACTGCTTACCAGACTGCTGGATGATGATCCGCTGGCCGAAGATGCCCTGCAGGCACTGCTGCGCAGTGCTGGCGAAGCCGCGGCGCGCAAGGAGGCCCTCGGGCGCTACGGTCAGTTCCGATTGCGGATTCAGGCTGAACTCGCAATGGAGCCGCTGGAACAGACGGTGCAGCTGGCAGCTGCGCTCAAGGGTGGCGCTGCCGGCACTGCCCTGGCGGTGCAGCAACAGGTCAGCGCAGCCAGCGGACCGGATCTGCCGCTGGTCGGGCGGCGCTGGGCCGTTGAGGCCGGCCGTGCTTCAGTTCCGGGGCTCATCACCATCCTCGAAGGTGAACCCGGAATCGGCAAGACCAGGCTGATTGCAGAAATACTGTCCGGACAAGGTCAGCTGTGGATGTTCGGCAGGCAGGGGTTGCAGGACGTGCCCTGGCTGCCGCTCACTGCGGCACTGAGACGAACCGGCACCGCCAGGCTGAAAAAGCTGCTGGCCGCCGGAGAACTGAGCGGTTACCGGGCTGAACTGACTTCCCTGCTGCCGGAGCTGGCGCAGGCCAGGCCTGTGAGACACAGCAGTCCACACCGGGTATTGGAGGCCGCGGCCACCCTGCTGCGCCTGCTGAGCCCGAAAGGCAGCGCCATCGTCTTTGACGACGCGCAGTGGCTCGACCAGGAGACAATCCGGCTCGTGCATTACCTGCATGAGCAGCAGGATCTCAGGCTTTTCGCCACGGCCCGAATCGGTGACGACGTCAGCCTCTGGCCGGAAGCACAACGCATACTCGTTGACGGTCGCAGGGCACGCGTGCTCAGAATCGGCGCGCTGGAACTGAGGGAGTCCGGCGAGCTTCTCCGGCACGCCACTGGCTCTGAAGCTCCAGAACCGGTGGTGAACATGCTTGCAGGCGCCACCGGCGGCAACCCGCTGATGCTGCTGCAGGCAGTCGCGGACTGGCGTGAGCGCGGCTGGCTGGATTCAGCGGGCCGCATGGACTGGCAACAGCTGCGGGATACACCGACGCCGCAGGCGGGCCTGGGCGGACTCCTGCTGGCCCGCGTGAACAGCCTGGATCCGGAGCGCCGCCGGGTGCTTGATGCCGCCGCCGTGCTGAATCACGATCTGGATACCCGCATACTGGCCAGCCAGGCTGCTTTGAGTGAATCCGCCACAATCCGCCTCCTTGGGCGCCTGGAAACTGCCGGACTGCTGAAGGGTACCGGCTTCGCACACGGTTACATCCGCGAGGTCGTGCTCAAGGAATTGCCCGCCAGCGTGAGGCGCAATCTGCACCGCCGCGCAGCCGCTGCACTCAGGGCTAACGCTGCTGACGACCTGCTTGTCGCTGATCACCTGCATGCCGCCGGTGACACGGCTGCTGCGGTTGACCTGTGGGTGAGGGTTGCGTCAGAACGTTACGCAGCCCAGCCCGGGTTTGAGGCTGAGGCTGAGAGCCTGTATCGGCGGGTACTTGCGACCGGTTCGCGGACACGGGCATGGTACCGGGCAGCAGCATTCATGGCTGGCCGTCTGGTTCTTCAAAACGCTCGCGCAGAGGCGGAGCCGCTGCTGGAAACGGTGATTGCCGAGACCTCCGACGTGACGGCGCGGGTTTTCGCGTTGCTGCAGACCTGCTTCCTGCACTACCTTGATGGCGAACTGGCCGAGGCCGAACTTGCAGCCGAACGGGCCGGCCGGCTGGTTGATGACACGCAGACACCTGAGACTTACAGCGACCTGCAGCTGCTGAACTGCCTGCTGCTCAACAACAGGCAGAAGTATGACGAGTCCCTCCGGATCAGCGCCGAAATGTTGGCACGCCTGCGGCAGAGGCCGCCCTCATTTGCACTCGGCAACTGGCTTGGAAGCCATGCCAGCACGCTGTGCATGCTGGGCCGGTTCGACGAGGCACTGCCCATCCACCGCGAGCAGCTGGAGGTGGCGCGGCTCATTCGCCACAGGCGGCTGCAGGCCGGGGCCATCAACGACACGCTCGCCACGCTGGATGATCTGGGCCGCATCAGTGAAGGCCTGGAACTCGGCCTGGAAGGACTGGAACTCGGAACTTTTGATGTTTCCTGGCCGTTGCTGCTGCACGTTGCCCTGGCCCGCCGGGCCCGCGGGGACAAAGCCGGTGCACTGGCCGATACCGAGCGGCTGCTGGCGGGTGATGCCTCCGTGACCACGCGTGCTCATGGTCTGGCTCTGCTTGCGGAACTACAGCAGCCGAGCAGCACAGGGGCTGACATTACCGTGGCCAGGGCGCTGGACCTCGCCGGCAGAACCGAATTGCTGGAGGCCCGGGTTGTTGCCGCCATCAGCGCGGTACGATTTGGTGATCCCACTCAGGTGGAGCAGGGCCGTGCAATCCTGTCCACACTTGACCTGGAGCGGTTGCCCGTCAATCTGCTCGCGCCAACAGAAGCTGCCCTCGCCGACTGAAACGGTAGCGAAACGCTTACTGCAATAAACTGCCGCATGAATTTGTGGGGGAAAGCAACTTCACTGGTCCGCACTGCCGCGCTGCTGGGCGCGTGCAGCCTGTTTCTGGCTGCCTGCGGCCAGTCAGGGAACAACGATCAGCCGCCGGTCGGTGAGTCACCTGCAGCGTGCAGCGTGATCCTGCCGGAGAAACTGGGCACAGTTACCCTGCGCAAGGGTCCTGACGACTGCCCGGTCCATTACGTGTATCCGAACGCAGACAACTCCAGGCGCGCACTGGCCGTGGAAGGCGACCTCACCATTGAGGCCGGCACGGTGATTGAATTTGCGACCGGCACGATGCTGGACGTCCGGCGTCAGGGCAGCCTGACAGCCCTCGGCAACTCCGCTGAGCCGATAACTTTCCGGGGTGCGGTCAGCACCCACGGTTCCTGGTACGGAATCTGCTTTGACTCCAACCGGGAAAGCTCCCTCGATCACGTGCGCGTGCTGTACGGCGGTGCCATCTGGAGCAGCGGAGAATCTCCGGTGTGCGAGGGCGGGATCAGCGGCTCGGTGCGGGCCGGCGAACCGGTGCACATCACCAATTCCCTGATCCTTGGCTCCCGTGTGTCAGGAGTCAGCACCTACAACCTGACCCTGGGACGCTTCACCAACAACGTCCTTGCAGACAATTATGGGTATCCGGTCCGGGTTCACGCCAGTCAGGCAGGAAGCCTGGATGCGAGCAGTGACTACACCGGTTCGAGCCTGGATTTGCCGAACGGCCACGACCATGTGTTCCTGTGGGGCGTGCTGAGTGACCCTCTGACGAGCCACCACTGGAGCGACCTGGGCACACCGTGGTTCGTTGGAGATGGCGGCCGTATCAGATTTGGGCAGAACGTGATTGTCAGCGATGGGGCAGAACTGACAATCGAGGCAGGCGCCCATTTTGAGTTCGGAGCGGGCAGCTCCTTCAATGTCTGGGATGGTGCGGAAGTCACCGCCCTGGGCACCGCCCAGAATCCGGTGGTTTTTGATGGCGTCCTGGAGGAACCCGGCTCCTGGGAAGGTCTGTCCTTCAGCAGAGCGGGCGCTTCCGTGTTCGATTACGCGGTCATCCGCTGGGCAGGGGACCCGGACGGGCTTTACGTGGGGCCGCCCGCTGCAGTCCACGTCTACCTCAGTTCACTGAGCCTGACACACACGGTCATCCACGGCAGCGGAGCATGCGCGGTATCGGTAGCCAACCTGAACCCGGGCCAGGCTGTTGACCTGATGATTGATGTTCAGAACCATGAATCAGGTTATCCGGAAGTGTGTGGTGACCTCCCGTGACAGCGCGTCTGCCTGGTCTCCAGATCGCGGCTGCCGCTCTTGTTCTTCTGCTGTGCATCGCATGCGGTCAGGCCGGTGAACCGGGCAGCCCTGATCCAGCCGGTTGCCGTGAGACGATTACTGATCATGTGACTGCGGCGACGACCTGGCGAAATGGACCGGAAGAATGCGATTACTTCGTGCCGGGCCGCGAGATCGGTGCGCAGATCATCAACGTGCAGGCCGCCCTGTCCATTGAACCAGGCACGGTTGTCGTCTTCGGTCACGACGTGCGCCTGAACTTCACTGACTCCGGCAGCCTTGACGCCCGCGGTACTGCGGAAAATCCCGTGATACTGCGTGGTGCAGAGGAGCAGCATGGTTACTGGTACGGTCTTTGCTTCGGCGCAATCCGTGAGAGCGTACTGGATCACGTGCAGCTGTGGTGGGCGGGCAAAGTGTGGAGCGGTGGATCCTCGGTCTGCAACGGGGCGGTGGCAGGCAGCTCCACCGGGTTCATGTCTGCTGAACCGGTGCACATCACCAATTCGCTCATTCATGGCTCCTCCGCCTCCGGTATTTCAGCCCACGGCTTCATTCTCGGAGACTTCAGCAACAACGTGCTGTCCGGTAACCTTGGTTATGGTGCGCGGGTGCATACCAGAAACGTCAGCAGCCTTGGTCCCGGCAACTACCTGGGTCCTGCCGCTGCACCCAATGGCCTGCCCTATATTCACGTGTCACGGGAACATTCAGAACCCCGGGGACCGGAACTGTGGCGCAACCATGACGCTGCCTATCACATCGACAACCGTTCTGACGCAGCATACACAGGTCCGTTCGCCATCAGCGACGGAGTCCAGATAACCATTGAAGCCGGCACCGACTTCGTGATGGGCGCCGGAACGGCCTTCATGATTGTTGACGGGGCCTCACTGCAGGCGGACGGTACGGATTCCGCACCGGTGACATTCCGCGGAGATGAAAACACACCGGGCCACTGGCAGGACCTGTACTTCAGCGGTGCCGCCGGCAGCAGGCTGGAGCACGTACAGGTTGACTGGGCTGGCGGCTACCCGGATGGTACGCGCCGGGCAGCCGTATACGTCTATCGCCCCGCCGGAGTTGGTGCGGTGGAGCTGACGGATGTCGGTGTGCGCGGCAGTTCCACCTGCGCGGTCAGGGCGGTTGGCGACACCGGCCAGGATGTTGTCGTTACGCGCCTCAGACTGGCGCAGCACAACACTGATTTTGATGTTCTGTGCGGCACGCTGGAGCCGATATGAAGGCTCAAGATCAGTTGCTCACCCGTCTTGCCACCAGCATCTCCCGCTTCCCGCCTGCAGGTCCGGGCAGTTTGCTGACTTCGAAACCCAGTTCCTGCAGTCGGCGCCGCACCTCGCCCTTGACTGAGTAGGTGACCAGCACGCCTCCGGGCTGCAGGCTGTCACGCAGTTTTCCAAGGAACGCCTGGCTCCACAGCTCCGCATTGGCGTCCGGGCTGAAGGCGTCGTGATAGACGGCGTCCGCCCAGTCTTCCGGCAACTCCTGTTCGGTCGCTTCGCCGACCAGCAGGGTGAGCAGCACGTTTGCAGCGAGCTCCACCTCATGGCGACCGGCTGGCACCGACTCGGGCAGCTGCTCCCGCCACAGCAGGTACCTTTCCAGCAGCTCCGGATTCTGCAGGGCAGTTCCGTAATTGAGCTCGCGTACCACACTGGCCGGCAGCGCATTCTGTTCCAGTGAAACCAGTTCAAGGCGAGCACCTGCCGAAAGAGCCGCATCGGCCGTCAGCCAGCAGTTCAGGCCCGTGCCGAAGCCGACCTCCAGCAGCCGACCCGGTTCACCCGCAGCCAGGCGCGCAGCCATGCCGGATGCTTCCAGAAAGACGTGCCTGGACTCGGCCACGGCTCCATGGTGAGAGTGGAAGGTCTGCCCGTAACGCTCACTGTAAAGGGTGTTGCTGCCGTCCCCTGTCCGCTTGACTGACATGCGGGCAGTTTACCTGTTCGACACGGTCTGACCAGGGGGACAATTGGCTCAGGACAGCCGACCGTCACGGCCTTACGATGATCTGGACAGGGTCCCGCAGGATGAAACCGGATTCGGCTGGCGCATAGTTCCTGCCCGTGCGCACCACAATCGCCAAAAGGAGCAATTAATGTCTGACATGCCAACAGTGCCCACCTGGACCGAAGTGCCCACGCCGGGCCGCTTCGACGGCAAGACCGTCATCGTTACCGGGGCCGGTTCCGGCATCGGCCTGGCCGTCGCGCTGCGCATTGCCCGCGAAGGCGGCCGCGTGATAGCCAGTGACCTGAGCCAGGAACGGCTGGACAACCTGGTTCACGAGTATCCGCAGTTCGACCTGGTTGCGGTGCCGGGTGACGTGAGCGACTCGGACGATGTGGCACGGATGATTGCCGCTGCGGACGGGCAGCTTTACGGGCTGGTCAACAACGCCGGCGTCATGGACGACTTCACGCCCATCGGTGAGGTCAGTGACGAGGTTTGGGAGCGCGTCATGCGCGTGAACGTGACCGGCACAATGCTGATGAGCCGGGCAGCAATCCCGCTTATGCTGGAAGCCGGTCAGGGCAGCATCGTGAATGTGACTTCAGAAGCTGGCCTGCGCGGCTCAGCAGCCGGTGCGGCTTACACCGCCTCGAAGCACGCCGTTGTCGGACTGACCCGCAATACATCGGTCATGTACGGCCTGGACGGCATCCGCTGCAACGCGGTTGCACCCGGCGCCACCATTACGAACATCCAGGCTGATTTCCGCAGTGAACGTGGTGCAGCACGGCTGGGACCGCTGATGCAGACGGTCGTTCCGGGCGCTGCCACGGCCGCCCAGCTGGCCGCCAGCATCACTTTCCTGCTCAGCGATGACGGAAGCAACATCAACGGAGTGGTACTGGCATCTGACGGCGGCTGGTCCGCCATCTGAGGGGCTCACGCTTGCGGGATATGCAGTTCGCTGCATATCCCGCGACCTCTTTACGCGTGGAGCGAAATAATTCTACAGTCGCCTTCGGGAGGACTGTCAAGAGCATGAAAATCGATAACATCGAATTCAACGTCAGCGATATTGCGCGCAGCAAATCTTTCTATGGGGAAGCATTCGGCTGGACCTTCACCGAATACGGCCCGAGCTATACCGAATTCACGGACGGCCGCCTCACGGGTGGCTTCACGACAACTGGTCCGGTCACGCCTGGTGGACCCCTCGTAATCCTGAAGTCAGACGACCTGACAGAGGCACAACGGCGCGTGGAAGCAGCTGGCGGCCGCATCAGCCAGTCAGCATTTGAATTCCCCGGCGGCCGCCGGTTCCACTTCACCGACCCGGACGGCTACGAACTTGCGGTTTGGACACCGCTGAACTGAGACTGTAATCCTACGCACTCGAGGACGGTTGGCTCAGCTTCGGCGCAAGCACTGGCGAGGGTGGATTGCTTAACGATCTGACTGTTTCATCACTTGCCCTGCACAGGGCTTGAATGCAGGAATGTCGACTCGGCCGCTATGCCGCCTCTGCTAATGTGCGGCATGCGCAGAATCATGAGCTGTGTGGCCGTACTGATCCTGGGGTCAGTGCTGGCCAATGGAGGACCGGTTGCCGCCTGGGAGGACTTCGTCCGCGAGGAGCAGCGCATGCTGACCGTGCTGCAGCAGGCACGGCTTGACTTGCCTCAGGACCTGTTCGCAACGCTGCTGACGCAGCAGGCCGCCTGGTATGAATGGCGTGACGTCAAGGCACGCGATGCCGCGCAGTTCCTGAGCCAGTCGGACATCATCGAGGAAGAGTTCTGGTGGAACCTGCAGCATGACACGCGGGCCAGGACGCAATATCTGGAAGCGTCACTGTTCACATACGGTCCGGTGGCCGCCGAACTGGGCGACTGGGAAGGTTACTGGGTTGACGGCGACGGTGGCTTCATCACGATTACCGAACCGGAACCCGGCTTGATTGAATTCGCAATTGAAGTGGTGCGCGGACCGACTTTCCATCTCGGCCAGATTGACGGAAGCGCAGGGGTAAGTGACGCTTCGGTTGAATATCGCGTCAAGCCCGATCCTGACTGGGATGAGACTGTAATCAGCTTCAGCCGCGATGGTCCGTTTCTGGTGGTTGAGGGAATCAACACGCAGTACTTCCATGGTGCCCGCGCCTGGTTTGACGGGCAATATCTGCGCCTGAGCGAAACTGCGCCGGCTGGTGACTGAGCGGCACTCGAGTCAGGTTCATTAACTTGCGGTCCCGTGCTAACCTTGACGCATGCAATGCCATGGAGCACAGCAATTTTTCGTGACTTTCATCCGGCCCTGGCAGTAACGGCTGCCTGAAAGCAGCCCGATGATTGCCGCCAGGTGGTCCTGCGGAGGCAGGCTGGTTAGCCAGCTGTCCGTCCGCATGGCTGCTGTCACTGTTATGTGCTCCTGAGCGGGGACTATCCCGCAAAAAGAATGGATTGCCAATGCCTGCACAACCTATGGTTGCTGCCCGGAATCTGGGCCGCAGCTATCCGGGACCGAACGGTCCCATAACCGGCCTCAAGGACGTGACTTTCAGCATTCAGCCGGGACGGGTCGTCCTGCTGCTGGGTGAGAACGGCGCCGGCAAGTCCACCCTGGTCCACATCGCCTGCCAGGTGCTGC